>NZ_JBAJNO010000009.1:1800000-2100000 GCF_036880985.1 Limibacter armeniacum | reverse complement strand
AGTGCGTATGCTTCATCCCATTTGAAATCGGTAGAAAAAACAAGCGAAAGTAGCCAGGCAGCTCCTATACCAAGAAGACCAAACCAAAACCTTTTGGTCGATAGCATCAGAAATACTTTATAGGAGAAGGGTAATGAACGTGTTTTAGCAGTCATATTGGGTTTTTAGGTTAAATATTGAACTGTTATGATATCAAATAATTTACCTGTTGAATAAGGCTCTCACTTTTTTACTGAGTGTATCCACCATAACAACCTTGACTGGTTCTCCCGGCATATATACGAGCCATTCCTTATCGTCGTCATTGAGATACTGAGGTTTTACTGTTTTGACAGCAGCCCTTTTTGAATGCCCTTCAGTATCAGAAAACTCAAATATCATTCGCATGACAGGTTTGTCATTGATTACAACACCAGTACTTTCGGTCTTGACCAATGTGCCTTGAGCCATCTTGCCATATTCAAGGATGAAGATATCTTTCAGTCCTTTTCTAAATCCAACTATCGCAATGATAAAAGCAACCAAAGAAATCAGGCTGAACAGAAGCAAAACCCAGCCATTGAACATAGACAGTGACTGCCCCTTGATAATGGCAACGTTGGGGGATGTCTGGGCATACCTTACTACGACAGAGTCTCCTTCTTGTCGGTTTTCCCATGTGCTGTAAGACCACCCTCTAATGGCATTTTCTTGTTTTCTTTCTTGAGGTAGATAGCTGAAGGTGTATTTATAGATCGGCTTTTCATTGACAGACGCATTGGTTTCTTCTATGGCTAAAAGGACAGCGTTGGTTTCGGTAGCATTGGAGGAAAGTTGGTACTCGTCTATCAGGTAAAAGTCCGTAGAGAAGGCAACGGCAAAGAATCCGCTGAATAGTGCGATGGTCATACCAAGCCAAATACTGTTGTGAGATAAAATGACATCAATTTTTTGTCGTGTGGTGAGAAAACGGTTTTTCATTATTGGAAAGGGTAAGTGTGGTAATTTCAGTTAGCCTATTGAAAATAAATCAGGTCTGTTCCATAAGGCAAAACAGGATTGGGGATTATTTATGGGGTGTATTATAGGGCTAAATGAAGAGTCTCACGAATTCGCTTATGTAATAAGAGAGGAAGATGGTAAGCTTTATAAATTCCATGGAGTTGTTTTATTATAAAGCTTACCTGATTTATGGATAAAATAGCGTCAAACCATTACCAGGCTTTCCTGTGATGGAGCGGTTGTTTTCGGATACTCTTGATGCCTTTCTTAAGGCCAAAAAGGGTGACAGTAAGGGAGATTAAGGTGAAAGAGCCTAGAATGATAGTAGCCCAGATACCAAATATGGAAAGTGTATGTCCTTTGATAACAGCAACTCCAGGAGCTTCTTTTGCATATGTCACCGTTACAGTGTCGCCGACTTGCTTGTTGTCCCACGTGTTATAAGACCACCCGTTACCCCATTCTTTGCTTCCCTCAGGGTTTTCAAGAGCATAACTGAAATGATACTTAAATATGAGCTCATCATTGGATGAGGCATTTGTTTCCTCAATAGCCAGTATTTCACCTTTGGTTTCCACTGGAGCAGCAGATAACTTATACTCGTCTATCAAGTAAAAGTCTTGAGAAAAGATGGCCATAAACAGTCCAAAGAATAGGCTTATAAAAAAGCCGACAACAAACTGAGGGTGTGAAAAAACGAGCTTAACTTTTTGAGATAGTGACATCTTAAACAGTTTTTAGTCAAAAAATAGATTTCTGAAGGTATTACTCTTGTGCTTCCACCCACTCAATGGCACCTATGTCAGGCATGTTGTCATGAGGAGTACATGGAGATGCACCGTTTTCTGTAACTATACCTGCATCTCTTGCAGGGCTATTTTTATTTAATTCGAAACGTTGGTCTGAAGGAGATGAGGCAAATAAGGAATCTTGATCCGTGATTTGATTGCCATAATAAAGGTTGTCAGTACCTAGTTTCTCCACCAAGCTTTCAGTCGAGCGGAAAACATTTTTTTGAGAATTGATAGCCAATTGTTTGTCTGTCGCTTCTACTATTAGGATTTCATCCAACAGGTTACCCCAAAAGATATTGTTGGTTAGGGTAAGGTTCAGGTCATCCAGTCGCATAGTAGGATCATCTTCCCAGCCAGGTACATAAACATTGGAAATGCTGACAGCAGGGAGTTCTCTTACAAAGTCAATTCCAAAATTGGCAAAGGTATTATGTGTAAGGCGATAGGTTCCTCCTGATGTCAGTGCAAGGGTGTAGCTCAAACAATTGTTGACAATGGTATTACTGATTTCGGCATTGGTGCCAATCAGGAAAATACCAGTAGAAGACATGTTTTCAATAAGCGTATTATTGATGGTAATAGCAGGGGTGGCAGGCACTTCTTCTGACCATAGGTAAATACCACTTCCACCATTTCGGATGGTGGCATTGTTGATCGTATTATCATGGCTGGATGGCGCAAAATAGAGTCCATCCCATTGGCCAGCTACATCAAGATAGTCTTCTTCCCGTCTGATGCCTTCCAGCCTTACAGTATCTTCACAAGTACCATTGATATGTAGGGAGCCAAATACAATGGCGTAAGCATTATTGTTGAAGTAAATCTGGGAGCCAGCTTCTATATTTAAGATGGCGTTTTCTGCAATAAAAAGTGAGTCTGTTACTACGTGTGGTCGGTTGGAAGTCCAAGTTGTTTCGCCTTCAATAACTTCTCCTTTACTGTGAAAGAAGGCATCTTGCCCCCAAGCAACCAGTTTGACATCCTGAACATTGCCATTGGTTTCAAATACGACAGAGTCCTGTACCAAAAAAGGCAAGTCTTTGTCTTGAGGATTCACAGTAGCTTCCACCAAGACCAAAAGGCTATCATTTCCTCTAAGAAATATATCTTCTACACGATCGGTCTTGGCACCGTTGATTACCAGAGAATAAGACCCCGTTGGGTTGCCCAATGAAATACTACTGATATTGACAGCCTTATTGGATGTATTGATTGCCCTAAAGCGTTTCGTAATACTTTTTACCTCTGTGAATAAAGTGTCAAAGATGACAGAGTCCGCAGAAAAAGTCAGCATTGCTGATTCATCAGTAGTGATTTCCTCATTCTCAGGGTCACAGGCAAAAAGTGCCGCAAAGGCAGCAAGCGCAAAAAAGGTTTTTGTGATATATCTCATAGGGTTTTGTTTCAGGCAAACAGATGGGTTAGTATTTCTTGTTGATCTGCTCATACATGGAAGCAGGAACCTTGGACTTGAAGTCTGACTGCTTGTGTTCGGGACGTACCCAGTCCAAAAAGCCTTTTCTCCATACATAAGCAAGACCAAGTACCAAAATCAATACAAATACAAAAACTTCCAGCAAGGCAAACCAACCCCATAGACCATCTGTCTGATCGATCATCTCTTTGTTACCGAATACCGTTGCCCAAGGAAACAGGAAGACCAACTCCACTTCAAAAAGCAGAAAGATAAGGGCAATTACATAAAAGCGGATATTGAAACGGCTCCATGCATTACCGATCGGGTCTTCACCACTTTCATAAGTCGTGAGCTTCTCGTAGTTCGGACGGTTAGGGCGCAACAATGATGAAGCGACAAAACCTCCTCCCACAAACACACAACCTGCTATAATGAAAAGCAGAAGGTAGCCAAAGTCTGTTACAACTGAATTTTCCATTCCCTGAGCTTAGTCTTTTTATTTACAATTACTTTCAACGTCAACAAATATACAGAGTCTTCTTCTGATATACTTTTCTGTTGCCGCATTTCTCGATTTCACCTCCCTTAACCTCAATCCCTAAATCATTTTTAAACTTCCTAAAAATCGTGATCTTGCAACAGATTTGGACCGTAAAGTGTTTTACCGTCGAGTCATTTAAATAGACTAACCAGATAAACAGAATACATATAAAATCAACAATTAGTAGGGATATGGCAGTTGTATTGTTTGATAGTTTTGCAGAATGGAAAAAGTCTTGTGAAACAGAAGATAAGCCGCTTTATTTTCCTGTATTGGAATACGAAGCAAGAGAGCGAGGTCATCAGGAAGAGCAAATCAGGGCAAACCTCCTGAGAGCATATCAGGTGATGAAAGATGCTGTACAGACGGGATTGAAGGAGGACATGACCTCTAGATCAGGAATGGTAAACAATTCAGGTAAGAAGGTATTCAACTCCCCTGTGACGGTACTTTCTCCAGAGTTTCAGAAACTTATCAGCCGTGCTTTGGCAGCCAAGGAAGTCAACTCTTGTATGGGCAGGGTAGTTGCAGCACCCACAGCGGGAGCTTCGGGTATTATGCCAGGGGTGTTGGTGACATTGCAGGAGTTACATAACCTTAATGATGACACCATGATTGAAGGCATGTTGGTAGCTGCCGGCATTGCATTGATTATGGAAAAAAAATCGGGAATTGCAGGTGCCGTTGGTGGCTGTCAGGCAGAGACAGGAACTGCGGCGGCAATGTCAGCTGGAGCGATTGTCTATGCATTGGGTGGTTCTATCACACAGGTATTTAATGCTGTGGCAATTACAGTTCAATGTATGCTTGGGTTGGTTTGTGATCCGGTGGCAGGGCTAGTAGAAGTTCCATGTATTGTTAGAAATGCGAGTGCTGCAGCCATTGCCAACTCTTCTGCGCAGATTGCCATCGCTGATGTTAGCAGTGTAATTCCGGTTGATGAATGTGTGGATGCCATGGGCGAAGTAGGTGCACATATGGAAGATCGCTACAAGGAAACGGCATTGGGCGGGTTGGCAGCAACCCCAACAGGTAAAGCAATAGCCAAGCGTGTATTGATTTCAGATATTGATATCATTGAGGAAGACGAATCGGATCTGTAAGCCTCACAAACTGAAATCAATAAAAAGGATAGAGATTTATATGTTAATAGCATGTAGTTCTCCTCGAAAAAAATTATTTTTGTAGCCGTTTTTTTCGGTTAAACCAAAAAGATCATGGCAATAGAGTAAGCACTGTACACTAATCTATTGTTGGAAGAAATTATTAATGGAATAAGTGCGAAAAGGTAGGAACGTGCCGCTTTGGGCAGTGCAAAACTTTACACTTCTGCCTTTTTGTTCATAAAGACTAAAAAAATTCACTAGAACATGAACTTGAGAGACGTAGCATCAATTGCAGGTAAACCTGGACTTTATAAAATCCTGAAACCAACAAGGTCGGGTGTAATTGTCGAAACGGTAAGCGAAGCGAAAAAGAAAATGGTGGTAAATGCCAGCCAAAGAATTTCAGTTCTGAAAGAAATCTCGATTTACGTAACAGGACAGTCTGAAGAGTCAGTTCCGTTGGAAGAAATTTTCTCAATCATCAAAGAGAAACACGGAGACAATATCAAAATTGACGTTTCTAAAGACAGTGAACTGGAATCTTTCTTGGAAGGAGTACTTCCTAACTACGATACAGACAGAGTTTACAATTCAGATATCAAGAAACTGGTAAACTGGTACAACCTGATTGCTGCTAACTATCCTGAGGCTTTGGAAGCTGTTGAGACAGAGGACGAGGCTGAAGAAGAAGAAAAGGACGCTGAATAAGCAAGGTCAGTAATCCATTGTATAAATCCCCGAATTTCAATCCTTTCAGGTTTGGAACTCGGGGATTTTTTTTGCCTATATATTTTTTGTGTCAGTAGTTTTTAACAACCTTTATTTTCTTTTTAACCCCTCTTTAACACGCTGTGAATCAAAATACTGATACATTACACATATTTTTAGATAGTGTCGAATAAACTTTCCGTCATGAGCAATCAGCGATTTTTACTTTTCATTTTTTTATTATTCCCATTTTCCCTTTTAGCACAAGAAGAAACACCAGAAGAAGAAAAGGTATCAGTTTCGGTTTTGGTTTTGGATAAGGCTTCTGGTGCTACACTTCCATTTGCTCATATTACTACCAGTAAGAATCAGGGTGCAGTGACAGATATAGGCGGTAAAGCAACCTTGGAGATCGGAAGAGCTGATACCCTTTTTATTTCCTATCAAGGGTTTCAGACAGCAAAGGTGACAATCCCTGAGAATATGAAAGAGGATACCTTTTTTGTAAGGGCTGCATTGTCAGAACTGACAACCTTGCTGAGTGAGGTGGAAGTCCGTCCTTTTCCATCCAATATCAAGGATTTCAATGATGCTTTTCTTGGGTTGGGCAATTCCGATTACCGAACAGAGGCGCAGAAAAAAAATGACCTTGCCCGTGAACAGATAGCAGAATTCCAAAAGAGGGTTTCAATGTTCGATTATATGAAAGTATCTACCGATGCTGCCGAAAACACAAGCAATATGATCAAGCAGGCACAAGACATACAAAGTGGAGTATCTGTGGGTGGAAGGATTTACAGAAGCAAAAGGGATAAGGAGATGGAAAAGCTTAAGAAAATCAAGGAAGCTGAACGCAAGAGAAAAGAAGAAGAGCTGATGCGCAAACTTCAGAACCCTTTGGAAATGTATACCGAAACGGATACTACCAACAAAAAATAGCAGAGAAATATAAGATGACATCAATATAAAAGGCGCAAAGTAGGCGCCTTTTTTTGTGGGAAAAACCTGATAGTATTTCCGACAATAGGAATAATTTCCGCAATGTGCTGAAAAACTGTCATGCCATACTGACAATTTTTCACTAAAAAAGCCAATGGAATAAAGATTGGAATCAAATCCACAGAAAATACCTTTTGAGATTGTATGACAATGTCAAAAGGTTGGGAAGGCAATGGACAGCGTATCCATTTTACATTTGATATCTAAAAATTTAAATACTTTAAAAATACTATGGCAGAAAAAGGTAGAATTTCGGTAAACACGGAAAATATTTTTCCGATCATCAAAAAATTCCTTTACTCGGATCACGACATTTTCCTGAGAGAATTGGTAGCTAACGCAGTGGACGCAACGCAAAAATTGCAAAAGCTTTCTTCAATGGGACAGTATGATGGGGAGCTGGGAGAGCTGGCAATCCGAGTGGCTGTAGACAAAGACGCTAAAACAATCACCATCTCTGACAGCGGTATTGGTATGACCGAAGAGGAGGTGAAAAAATACATCAACCAAGTAGCATTCTCAGGTGCAACAGAGTTTGTTGAAAAATTCAAGGATGTAGACACTACCAATATCATTGGTAAGTTCGGTCTTGGATTCTACTCGGCATTTATGGTGTCAGACAAAGTGGAGCTCATTACAAAGTCGTATCAGGATGCACCAGCTGTAAAATGGTCTTGTGATGGTTCTACAGAGTTTGAAATCGAGTCAGCTGACAAAACTGATAGAGGTACTGACATTGTATTGCATATCAATGAGGACTCTCAGGAGTTTTTGGAAGAGCACAGAATCAGTGAAATCCTGAACCGTTATATGAAGTTTATGCCGGTTCCGGTAATCTTCGGTAAGGAAACCATCACTGAAGGTGAGGGCGATGACAAAACAGAAATCGAGCAGGAAAAAGTTATCAACAACACTACGCCACTTTGGGCAAGAGACCCACAAGAATTGAAGGATGAAGATTACCTGAACTTCTACCGTGAGCTTTACCCAATGTCGGAAGAGCCAATGTTCTGGATTCACCTGAACGTGGATTATCCTTTCAACCTGACAGGTATCCTGTACTTCCCGAAAGTGAAAAACGATATTACCCTGCATAAGGACAAGATTCAGCTTTACTCACGTCAGGTGTTTATCACGGATAATGTGGAAGACATTGTTCCTGAATTCCTTCGCCTGATGCACGGTGTAATCGACTCTCCTGATATTCCATTGAACGTATCACGTTCTTACTTGCAGTCAGATGCGCAAGTGAAGAAAATCAGCAACTACATCACACGTAAAGTAGGTGACCGTCTGAATGAGCTGTTCAACAAGGAAAGAGAAGATTATCAGAAGAAATGGGAGAGCATTGGTCTGTTCGTGAAATACGGAATGATGACAGATGACAAGTTCTTCGACAAGGCAAAGAAATTCTGTCTGCTGACCAATACAGAGGGTGAGTTCTTTACCATAGAGGAATACAAGGCTAAAATCGAAGCCAACCAATTGGACAAGAACGATAACTACGTATTTATCTACACATCTGATGAAGCTGGACAGCACTCATTTATTGAAGGAGCCAAAAGAAAAGGCTACGATGTGCTGAAGATGGATACAATGATCGATAACCACTTTATCGGTAATATTGAACACAAGCTGGAGAAAATCCAGATGAAACGTGTGGATGCAGATATTGCTGAAAAACTGGTTGAGACAGATGAGAAAACTGAATCTGTACTGACAGAGGATGAACAAAATAAAGTGATCGAGGTTTATAAAAAAGCATTAGGCAACGAGAACCTTGAGCTAAAAGTGGAAGCACTTTCTGCTGACGAAATGCCTGTAACAATCGTTCGTCCTGAGTTTATGCGTCGTATGCAAGAAATGGCAGAGATGCAAGGTGGCGGAATGGGTATGTTTGGTATGAATATGCCAGGTTCGCAAAATATTGTAATCAATGGTAACCACGAACTTGTAAGCCGTATCCTGAAAGCGGAAGACGAGGCAGAAGCAAGCAAGTTGGTACGTCATACTTACGATTTGGCAATGCTTTCGCAAGGAATGCTGAAAGGTGAAGACCTGACCAAATTTGTAAAAAGATCATTGGATTTGGTGTAAACGGGAACCAAAACCAAAATCCAAACATGAGTCACCCCGAATTAATATTTCGGTGGTGGCTCATGTTGTTTTAGGGCAATGATTAGTAATAATACAACACTAAATCTTGCTTATACCTTTGGGCCTGGGTAATCCAGCTTTTAAACTGCTTGATAGTCTCTGCTTCCAGTTCGTTGGCATATTTCTTTTCGAATTCCTGAATCAATTCCTCAGACATATCACTGTTTTCTAAAACAAAAACAGCCGGGAAATCATCCGGTGTAGGGATGTCTATTCCTCCTCCAATATCATACAACTTGAAACCGTCTGTGTTGAAAAAAGGATCACTTGTACCCGGATACCAATATCCATTTGATAAAAACTGCCCAAGATCTCCAATTAGCCCCTCAAGTGCATACCAATACTTGTATCCCAATCCTTCGTGTTCAGCTTTGCCGTCAGCAATAAATGCATTGATCAGTTCGGCATCGGTAGGCTCACCATCTTCAGTACCGAACCCGCAACGGGACAGTTGATTGAGGCAAGCTTTCTTGGCTTTTGATTTTTTGGAAGAAGGACAATCCTTATCCAGTCTGGAACGAACTCTTGATAGGTTTACTCGGTAAGGTGTTATTCCGTAACTCATAAAAAATGATTTAAAAAGTTTAGAAAATGATGAAAGTATTTTCTGAAGAGGATTGAAAATTTTCCTTTCACCTGCTTAAAAAATATATGCTGACCCAATATGGATATTTACCGTCTATGGACAAAGTAAAAAAGTGAGAAGACGAATGAACGGTGCTATAGCAGGAGTTATAGATTAGCCTTATTTCGCCCTTTTAGGGCTGATTTACATGTCTTTCTTTACGATGGGTGATACCCAGCGCTATTGTATAAGACCCTTTCAGGGCAAAAGTCCCGAAGGGACAAAATATATCAGCGATGGACTTTAGTCCATTGTCATGTAAATGATATTTCAGCCCTGAAGGGGTGGTATAATCCATAGTTCACGTTCATTTAGTCCATCATAATATAATGTGCGTTTTGGATTAGACTATCGCTGCTAGGACGTTATTTCACGATGGATTTCAGGCCATCGCTATTGTATAAAGTCCTTTCAGGGGATAAGTCCCAAAGGGACAAAATATATCAGCGATGGACTTTAGTCCATTGTCATGTAAACGCATCTTCAGTCCTGAAAGAGCGGTATAATCCATCATTCACGTTACTATACGGAATAACAGAAGGGAGAAGTGCTAAGCCCCATTGAATGAATTTTTTAGGTGTGGATATTCAAATAAAATTTAACACCAAATTTTCCAATCAATTCAAGAAATAGTTGTAATATAAAGTAACCAAGTAAAGTTTATCAGGTTAGGATAAGCGATCATGTAACCAAATAGTTAACTAACATGACTTTTGCGGAAACCCAAGCAAGGATCTTTGATAGAGATCCCTATTCCTCATTGCCTTCCTTTTGGGCAAGTCTTTCCAAATCAAGGACAGAAAAAATCCAAAGTATGTTCGGAGACTTACTCAAAACCCACGAACAAAATCAGGAAAAAAGTTGGCTCGATCAGGAGCTGATTCCTGTTCCGAATATGGAAGCATGGATTGAGGAAACCGTTTATTCCAAAATTTTTCCATCAGAAAACCTCTACCATTAAAAACGATGATGAGTCACCACTGAATGAGTATTTTGGTGGTGACTCATGTTTTTTTACAGCAGAAGTACAGACGGCAAGCTTACATAATATAATAATCATCAGCCTCCCATTTTTCAGGAACAGTGTCATACTTAAGCATTTGTTTGATATTGATTTCAATAGTACGGGAGATAGAAGAGACAGCAGTATCAGAGGGGCGGTTTTCAAAAGGGTCTTGCATAATAATGGCTGTTTTTTCAATATAAAAGAACATTGTAGCGATAGCGACCACCAGAGGGATTTCGACATACCCCAAAAAATCAACCAAGCCAAAAGGAAGAAAAATTACAAACAGGTAAATAA
This sequence comes from Limibacter armeniacum, assembly GCF_036880985.1. Taxonomy (NCBI): domain Bacteria; kingdom Pseudomonadati; phylum Bacteroidota; class Cytophagia; order Cytophagales; family Flammeovirgaceae; genus Limibacter; species Limibacter armeniacum. Next base: position 2,089,369 of record NZ_JBAJNO010000009.1, on the reverse strand, counting down.
ACAAGTGAACCACCAAACTGTAAGTGGCAGGAAATACCGTATTCTTGATTCTTTCGCACTTACCCATTGAGTCACAGAGCTTGTTGATGGTTTCATCCAACTGAACCTGTTGGTAAGCATTTAACCGTTTTTCCGCCAAAGCACTCTTCAAGTCACGCCCATTAAGTAATAGCAATGCATTGTGCTTGTTCTGGTGTTGCTCCAAAAACAGAATATCCTCATCACTTAAAAGACTTTTGATTTTTTGCAGGGGATCAAGTCCACGCAATGCATCACCCAATGCATAGCAAAAAGCAATTTGCCTAAATGAAAGTCTTTGGATAAAAGCTGTTTTCGCTTCTCCATCAGGAATATCGGCGGTAAAACTTAACAGTTGCCTAACAAAAGAGCGGGAATCATTTACGATAGCCCCCCAAACCTGCCTTGCTTCCCACCATCTGGAGTAAGCCTGATTGGTTCGAAAACCTAGTATTAACGAGATGGCAGTACCCAATATGGAAGGAATTGCCAACGGAATGGAAATACTTTTAAAAATATGCCCTTCATCAATCAGCCCGATGCCTGCCATATATACAGTCACCAGCCAGAATTCCACTTTGATTCTCTCAAAAATATAGAAGAAAGGAATGTGTTTATTGAGTAGCATAAGATGGAGTGGGATTGAGAATTTATAAGTACCAAATTGGAGAGCAGGTATCAGGAGTTGAGTTGATACCTGAATTGAAGTTAACAGAAAATTTAGGATTGTAGGAGTAAAGAAAGGAAGGTAGTAGACAAAGTGACACAAAAAAAGCAGTACCACAAGTGTAGTACTGCTTTCAGAAGAGTTAAACATTTTTTAGGATTCCACAATGGGTGTCGTATCATCCACCTCATTGCTAAGGTCAGCGATGATCTCATCCAAGTCCACGATTTCCAGCTCATACTTCGTTTTCTGAGCATCCATCTTTTGGATTTCCTCAAGCGCCTTTTTGTTGGTCGTTAGGTTTGACAAGTCTGCAATGGTGTTGTCAAGATCGACAATCTTGTCAGTCAGAAGTACTTTTCGTTTTTCGTACTTCTGTTTTGAAGAGCTTCTTGTGCTCATAATTAAGTGACAGTTTAGGTTATACATAGCACCATTCCATTACAAACAGTATGGTGGTACATTTTTCATAGTCTAAAGGTAAAGCAACCTTACGTAAGATGTGTTCAATGTTATTGTAAAACCTTTCTTATGTAAGGAAAATAAAGAATACGGAAGGAGATAGGTATAGCTACAGAAAACAGGCTGATAAGAACCTATTAGAAGTAATATGGATAGTCTTTTGGACTGAAACTTAGCTTATATATAAGCAAGTATTGAATTGGAATAGAGATTTCCTACTCTAATCCTTTCACATATTATGATCTACTAAATGATGTTATCCTGTTCAACCCTTTCAGGGTTATGATATATTGACTGCTGTAAAATCCAGATTGCCATCTGGAGCTAATATGGTTTGTTTCCTTCGGAAACGGTGTTTGCTGTATGAAAAAATAATCCCGAAGGGATTGAACAATAGTAGCCTTAGGCGTAAGCCTGAGGTATAAGTAAATTACATTTATCCAACTCCAAAGGAGTTGAACCTATAAACCATCGATGAGTTTAAAACTTCCGATTTCAATTATACCTCTGCTTAATAAAGGAGACCCAGTAACCACTACTGGGTTCCTGAGTGGAGCTGAAGGAATTTTCTTTAGTATTCAATTTAAACGATCTATAATGCAAGAGTCTATCAATAGAGACCATTGACCTCAACCTTTATGTAGCTAGACATGGGTTGGCTAGATAAGAGACTCATTTGCCCCAGATACCTTGTAGGAACAGTGCCTAGTATTGTTCTATTGAGCCATATCTGTTCTGGGTATTTCAGGCTTAATATAGTGCTACAAAGATATAGCTCCTACGGAGCAAATAGAGTGAAAAGTCCCATTTACTTTTTGTTCGGAGGTATACACCCTACCCGAAGGGACTAAATACACCATCGATCGGATGAATGCTATTGTGTAAAGCCCTTTCAGAGCAAAAAGTCCTGAAGGGACAAAATATGTCAGTGATGGACTTTAGTCCATCGTTGTGGAAATGATATTTTCAGCCTTGGAAGAGAGATATAATCAATAATGTGGATTATAGATTTATTGGAAGGAAACAAGCTGTTCAGCTCCGTAGGAGCAATACCTAAAGTCGTCAATGGTAGAATCATGGATATATCGTAGCCTAATGTAATACCTACTAGTAGCACAAATGTATTCCTACAGCTTTTTTTGATTAGCTCCGTTTAGGAGCGACATCTTGAAATAACCAACCAAAGCTTGGGGCTACAGGAGTTGAAGAAAGATGGATTGCGCAAACCCCAGATTATCATCCAAGGCTAAAACTCTTCAATCCAATTGGGAGTGTTTTGTATAATAACCACCGTTTCCAAAGGAAACAAACAATAATAGCGACAGACGTAAGCCTGTGGCACAGTGTTTTATGCTTTCCCAACCCCGATAGGGGTTGAATGGGTGCTGCCGATTATTTTGTACAACTTCATCATCCCATCACCCACACGAAAATAAAAATGCTTTCAACCTGTAATAGACAAAACGATTAAAAAGGCAGGAGAAAAATTAAAAACTAAAACAGAAAAAAAAACTTCAACTAAAATGCAACACAAGTCAGGTACTCCGTCCAGATATTGCTGTTTCATAAAACATAAACCTCTGTAGCAATTGATCACTATATTTTTTTCCATAAAAAAAGCCACCAAAGGCAGCTCAACAGATTAAAATAGTACACAAACCTAAGCCACATTCCCAAAATCAGGAATTTTTTGACGCACGTTCCCAACCCATTTATTACAAAGGAAATAATCGCCTTTTTGGATAGCGATATTATTTTCTGACAAAATAACAGCAACGATAAACACTTCTTTTGTCACAGTTACCAGAATCTTTTCCTCTGCTACTTCAGGTAACTTTGTGTTGTAGGAGTACCCTATAAAAAAACGGTATGGCTGCCAGCCACCCCAACCAGTAAAAACAAAACCATTTAGATAAAGTCCCCAGTTTTTACCATAAAGACTTCCTTTCCCTTCCGGACAGCGAAAAAAGAAATAAGCAAAACGCTGATGATGTCGGGCAATTCTATACGCCAGGTCTGCACAGTAATACTTTCTTCCTCCATTTCTTTTTATTTCACGCCCTACCGTACTGCGATGTACCCCAATTTCACGGGCAATGGCAGCATCCGTTTTATGGTTACGGATGCCCTCCAAAATTACTTGCCGTTGCTCAAAAGTAAGGTGTTTCATAAATGGTAAGACATGTAAATGGTATTACTCTCTACAGACTGATGCGAAAAGCGCTTATAATCAATTTAGTAGCAGGTTAACACTTTTGTTAAGTGCGTTTTCAATTAGCAGAAAAAATCATAGAGGACTAAATCATTCTCACGTACAAACCTACATCAGCAACCTTTAACTTTCTTAACCAATATTCATCACACTATTCCGTTGTTAATTTGCACACAATAAAGAAACTGTAAAAGTGAGTAACGGTAGCAGTGTGTTATCCAAAATCCTGTATTGAGTACATGCTTTTTTATTTGTAAAGTTACGTAAGCTATTGTTCGGTGATACCAAGTTTCAGGCAATGGTAAAAACAAATAAAGTGGAGAAGCATTTGCTGTTGTTATCTAATTAAGACGGGTAACTCCTACAAGCTTATCGTTGACCAGTCTTTAAATAGGTCAAAGAACCAGATAATATGCAGCGCGAACGATTGAGGTAAAAAGTTTGTCTTTATGATCTATTCGTGTTAAGGTTTTCATAAAAGCTATAAACCAGACTAAATCTGTTATAAAAGCTATGTGATTCAAATTATTAGAGTTTCTACTATTTTTTCAGGCAGTAGTTAGCTATTAGTTCTATTTATCATGGAAACCAACCTATCTTCTATTGAGAATACTTTCTACTTAGATTGATTATTGCTGTAGCTTGCAGATGAGAAAATAGGTAATTAAGCAGAAATGGGTGTCTAATTAAGTCTTGTATTGGTTGTGAGAAAGTGTATTTAAGTATTTTAAATGGTTCTTTATGCTTAAGGATATTATAACAAGAATAGTCGGTAATAATGATAATCCATTAAGAAAAGGTGGGAAAAGAAATTATGTTTTTATTCATATAAATAAAACCGGAGGGACTAGTATTGCAGAGGTAATTGGTTTGTCTAAGAAAAAACATTTAACAGTAAAACAACTAGTGAGACTTATTAATTCAAATGAATGGGAGAGTGCATATAAATTTGCGTTTGTTAGGAATCCTTGGGATAAAGTTGTTTCTCATTATAAATATAGAGTGAAAACTAACCAATGTAATATGCTAAATAGTCCCATTGGATTTAATGAATGGGTGGAGTGTACTTATGGGAATAAGAAAGACTACTATTATTATGATAACCCAATTATGTTTCAGTCGCAATTAGATTGGTTGAAAAATAATGAAGAATTAATAGATGTGGATTTTATTGGTAAATTTGAAAGAATAGTAGACGACTTTAAAATTGTAGCGAATAATATTGGTCTTGAAAATTGTGATTTACCTCATTTGAATAAAACAAAAAAGGTGAATTATCGAGATTATTATAATGATAATACTGCAGGGATAATAGAAAGACATTTTAAAGAAGATATAATGAAATTTGGATATGAATACTAATAAAGTAATAGGGGTTGGGTTCCATAAAACAGGGACATCTACACTTGGAGCTGCATTGACTAATTTAGGGTATAATGTGGCTGATGCTAGAGTGGATTTAGCACAAAAGTTAATTAGTGGAGATATTAGTTATGTGCTATCTGTTGCAGATATGTATGATGCATATGAAGATAACCCTTGGGCTTTGTTATATAAAGAATTAGATGATAAGTATCCAAAAAGTAAATTTATACTGACATTGCGTGATGAGGGAAAGTGGATTAAGTCTGTTTTAAATCATTTTGATAGAAAGCATTCAGATATGAGAGAGTGGATATATGGGAAAGGGAGTCCTAAGGGGAATGAATTAGTATATTTAAAAAAGTATAGGCAGCATAATAATGAAGTAATATCTTATTTTAAAGGAAGAGAGGATGATTTGCTGATTGTGAATTGGGAAGAGGGAAGTGAATGGAGTGATTTATGTAATTTTTTGAATAAACCAATTCCAAATATTTCATTTCCTCATGCTAATAAAGGTAAATATAGAAAAGGTGGTGGTATGTTTTTTTCTTATTTTAATAAATAATTAGTAAGGTGAGTTCTTGTTGGGTGTTACTTTCTAAATGATGTTAAGAAGTATTTTTTGGGATTTCTTTGGTAAAGTTTTCTATCAAGCTGTAGGTTTAATAATATCTATTTTTTTAGCTAGGATTTTAACACCAGAGGAGTTTGGTTTAATAGGTATGGCATTAGTGGTTGTACATATGTCGGAAGTGTATTTAGATTTGGGTTTTGGTGCAGCTTTGATACAAAAGAAAAGTATTACTAATGAATTATATAGTACAGTTTTTTGGTTTAATATAATTATGGGGATTGTATTAACCTTAATTGTATTTATGTTGTCTCCGGTTATTGCAGATTTTTACAAAAGAGATGAATTAGTTGGTATTGTAAAAGTATTTTCAGGGTTGTTTTTTGTTAGTAGTTTTGGCGTAGTTCAAAATATTCAACTAACTAAGGGGCTAGATTTTAAGTCACTTTCTTTGATTAATTTAGTAGGAGTGGTTATTGGAGGAGGAGGAGGAGTAGTTTTTGCCCTATTAGGATATGGTGTATGGGCGTTAGTTGTTCAGCACTTTTTTAGTCGTGTGGTAATTGTGGTGTTAAGTTGGTATGTGAGTAAATGGAGACCTATTTTTTATTTTAATATAAATGAAGTCAAAGATATATGGTCATTTAGTAGTAAAAAATTTATTGATACAATATTGACTAGTTTGTTTAATTCTTTAGATTTGGTGTTGGTTGGTAAGGTGTTGAATGCTAATCAATTAGGTTATTATAATAGGGCTAAGTCATTAAATATTTTATTAAAAGAGTATCTGTCTTCAAGTTTGATGAAAGTTTTGTTTCCGTATATTAGTGGTATACAGGATGATAAAGAAAAAGTGATTAAAGTATATCAAGATGTGAAGGGAGTTGTTACAATACTTTCATTTGGTGTGACAGCAATTGTATATCTATCTGCGGATTTGATAATTTTAACATTGTTTTCAGAGAAATGGCTAGGGTCTGTTATTTATTTTAAAATGCTATTGTTGTCTACTTTTTTTATTCCTATTAATGCAATAATTCAAAATATAGTAGTAGGGTTGGGATATATGTCTTTACGTTTAAAGGCTGGTTTGGTAGTTAAGTTTTTTAGATTATTAAGTTTAATGTTAGGTTATTTATTTGGTGTGGAAGTTTTTTTGTACTTGACTGTAATTGTAGGGTTTATTTCATTACTGATAAATTTTGTCTGTGTTAGGAAAGTCTTAGGAATGTCACTTGTAGATCAATTATTAAGTATTGTTATTAATGCTTTATTTGTTGGTTTAATGATAGTTTGTCTTAACTGGATTTCAGTTGATGTTTCGAGTATTTTGATATCTTTTGTTAAATCTTTTGTGTTTGTGTTTTTTTATATGATATGGGTAAAGGTCATGTTTAAAAATAAATACTTAATTATAGAAAAAGTTGTTGTAAGTCTATTTTATAAGGTGAGAGGTGATGTATAATAAAATAAAATCTATTGTAGGTAGGTGGGTAGAACAGGAGTTTAAATATTCTAATAAATATGTTTTAGTCTTTTCCCACCCTCGTTCGGGAACACACTTTATGGAGGCATTCTTAGCTAAGAATTTTTATCAGCAAGAAGATTTAATGACTGATAATGTTGTTTGGGGACATTGGAGTAATCGTCTTGTTAATGGAAAAGGAAATGAGTTTGGTAAATTGTTTGGCTCTCATATCTTTCCAAATCGAGGAATAGGTAAAGTGAAAATGCCTATTATCTATATATATAGAGATGGTAGGGCTGTTGCATATTCTATTTGGAAGACTAATAATTTTATTCATTCAAAATATAAAGGGATTTCATTTTCAGATTTTTTGAGGTTGAAGTTAGATTGGCGTGGAACTCCTGCAATTAAGGTTGATAACCCTAGTCAAAATATCGTAGAACATTGGTTTGAACATGTGAACACATGGTTTGATTACGCAAAGCGTAACAATAAAGTTGTTATTGTTAGATATGAAGATTTAGTACGAAACCCTTATCAAGTTTACTTGATGATTCATAATAAAGTGTTTAGCGATGAGCTGTTATTGAGTAATGATAATGTAAATCCAATCAGTAATGCAGTTGGCTTATTGCCAAATAAAGCAGTGATTGATTCGTGGAGAGAAGCATTTAGTGAGAGTGATTTAGACTTTTTCATGTCAAATGTTAAGCATGATGAGTTTTTCGATAAAGATGAAGAAAAATAAAATTCTATTTGTTGTTACTAGCTTTCCCACTCTATCAGAAACATTTATTGTAAATCAGATTGTAAGTCTAATAAATAAAGGGTGTGAAGTAAGTATATTGTGTACTGGACATGTATTAAGGAATGGTGTGATTCATCCAGTTGTCATCCAAAACTCATTAATGGATTTAGTGAGAGAAGATATTGCAATGCCTATTAATAAGCTGGAAAGAGTTTGGAAAGGAATACTAAATATAATGAGGTATTATAAGGATGTAGCATTCTTACTCAGCTCTTTTAATATCTTTAAGTATGGGGTTGCTTCTATTAATTTAAGACAATTATATAATCATTTACTCTTATTGTGTATTAAGGAGAGTGATTGTGATGTTATGCATGTTCATTTTGGTGATAACGCTGTTTTGGTTAATGATTTATTGTGTGAGTATGATATAGATAAGAAGATGGTTGTGACATTTCATGGTTATGATGCTCATGATTTTTCTTCTGAATTTTATAGAAAATTAAAACAATCAAGAGCTTATTATACATCTAATACAAACTTTACGAAAAATGAATTAATGAGATTAGGATTTGATACTTCGTTAATTTCTGTTCTTCCAGTTGGTTTAGATACTTCCTTTTTTTCACCACAAAAGAAAACTATTGATTTAAGTAGAGATGTTAAAATTGTGTTTGTGGGACGATTGGTTAAATGGAAAGGTTGTTTGTTTTTTATAGAGTTGATTAATGAAATTATAGCAAAAGGGAGTGGGGATGTAGAGGCAGTTATTATTGGTGATGGAGTTGAGTATTCTAAATGTGTAGATTTAATATCGAAGTTAAATTTAGGGGATAAAGTAGTTCTTAAAGGAAGTTTATTACAGGATGAAATAATAAAAGAATTAGATAGTGCAGATATCTTTTTGTATCCAGGCGGTGTTGATGAGAGCGGGAGATGTGAAAATCAAGGATTAGTGATCCAAGAAGCACAGTCTATGGGGCTTCCAGTAATAGTTTCTAATATAGGGGGGATGCCTGAAAGTATTAATCATGGAGTAACTGGTTTTGTTATTGATTATAATGATAAATCATCATTTGTAGAAACAACTATTAAATTAATTAAATCTCCAGAATTAAGAAAGCAAATAGGAAAGTGTGCTAGAAATTTTGTGATTGAAAACTATGATAATAAAGTTCTAGCTGATGAAATTTTAGATATTTATGCTAAATGATCCATTGATTTCAATAATTATTCCTTCTTACAATAGAGCTGATTTAATATCAGAAACACTTAATTCTGTTTTATTACAAACATATATTCATTGGGAGTGTATTGTTGTTGATGATGGATCAATAGACAAAACTCTAGATGTTGTTCAAAAGTTTGTTGATTCTGATGATAGAATTAAGCTTGTATCTAGAAAGCGTGGTCCAAAAGGAGCTGCTACTTGTCGAAATATAGGTGTAGATTTGTCATGTGGTGATTTTTTGATTTTTCTTGATTCAGATGATCTTATAGCTCCTTATTGTTTAGAGAAAAGGTTGTACAAGATTTTAAATACATCATTGGATTTTGTTGTTTTTCCAATGGTGTTTTTTTGTGAGAAAATTTTAGATGATACTCAATTGTTTTCAAACCCTTCAATGAGGGGTGATTTGTCTCAATTTTTAAGTTATTCGTTTCCTTGGTCAATAACTAGTCCTCTTTGGAGAAAATCGTCATTTAAGAAGTTAAAAGGGTTTGATGAAAATTCTATTGGTGGTGGACAAGATTGGGAGTTGCATGTAAGAGCTCTAATAATGTCTATGTCATATTTAGTTTGTAATGATGAATTGCCTGATTGTTTCTATAGAAAGCATGAAGGGGTTAGAATTAGCAATCAAGTTTCAAAAGCAAAAATAGAGAGTAGAAAAGAGCTTTATACCCGAATTGGTAAGTTATTGTTGGATAAAGTTACTTTAGATAGAGAACAAAAGGAAAGCTTTGTAGGAGTGTTTTTGCAGTTAGTTTGCGAGCCATTTTTAACAATAGATTATAGGTTGTCAATCTTATCTTGGAAAGATTTTACAGATAAGTTGTCAATCTCTAAAAGAGTGAAATTTACGGGGTTAATTTATTTAAAAATACTTCATTTATTAAACAGTAATCAGAATAGGTATTTAAGAAGAGGGTTCTTTTATGGTACTTCTGTTTTACCTGATTTTTCTAGAAAGTCATATTTAAGTTCTGATAAAAAGTTGGAGGTTTTAAAATTCATAAATGTTGAAGAAGATTGTTCATCTATTATATAGTGGTCTTGGCGGTCATGCAGAGTATTTTTTTAACTTCTACATAGGGCTTTTGAATGAAAATAGTGATTTAAAGTGTTTTCCTGTGTTTTTTGGCGTTGAACCACTGAGAGAGAGTTATATAAGGAAATGTAAGGAATTGGGAATAGATTATTACTATGTAAGAAAGAATGTAGGTGTTGCAGCATCTGCTCATTTTAAGGTCTATAAGTTGCTTAAAAAACTACAGCCAGAAGTAGTAATAATCCATAGTAATTTACTTATACCTGTTAGTTTTCTGTATGCCAAGTGTTTTTACTCTGCTAAATTACTTTTTGTAGAGCACCAATCAAATGATTTAAAAAGAAGAAGAGAGTGGTTGTGGACGCTTATGTCTATGAGACTTTCGGATTACAATATTTATTTGACTGAGAGGTATAGGAGCGAAGTTGAACGGAAAATAGGTTTTTTGTTTAATAAACCTAAAGCAAAAGTAATTAATAGTGCTTTGGATATTGATTTGTATCCAAGATATATTCCTAAAAAGGATTGTTTGAAAGTTATAATTGGGATGCAAGGTAGAATGGTGAGTATAAAAGATCATACTACTTTGATAAAGGCAATTTTAATTTTAAATGAGAAATATCCAGAAGTGTCATGGATTCTTAGATTAGCTGGTGATGGTGTTACAAGGGAAGGGTTAGAAAATATAGTGTCTGAGTTAGGGTTAGAGAGTTGTGTAGAATTTTGTGGAATGTTAGGTGAGGAAGACTTGAAAGATTTTATGCTTTCTTTAGATATATATGTTCATGCTACGTTTGGAGAAACAATGAGTACTGCAATTATGCAGGCTCAAGCTTATGGTTTGCCTATTATTGGATCTGATGTTGGGGGGGTAAATAATGTTATTACACATAATGTAAATGGATTACTTGTTCAGGTATGTAATGATGAAGAGTTAGCAAATGCTATATATTATTTGAAGAATTATGATGTTAGAAAGTTGTTTTCTGATAATTCAAGAAGTTATGCGCTAGATAACTTATCAATAAATCAAATGATTGACAAGTATCTTGGTTTTATTTGATATTTATGATTCCAAAACTAAATAAAGAGAGCTTCTTACAGCTAGAAGCTTTAAGAGGGTTAGCTGCATTATATGTTTTAATTAACCATAGTAGAGGATGGTTATGGGTAGGAGGGACATATTTTGTGGAAAATAACCTTAAAGGTGAACTTACAATGATTGGTCAGTTGGGTATGTATTTAAATATGTTTACTCGGTTAGGTCATGAGTTTGTAGTTTTGTTTTTTTTATTATCAGGCTTCTCGATTGCTTATGCACTTCATAATAGTAAAGATGTTATTTCTTTTTTAGTAAGAAGAGGGATTCGCTTATATCCTCCTTATTTGTTGTCAGTTTTATGGGCTCTATTTGTTGTTTATATGACAAGAGAGGTAACGCCTGATTTATATAAGGGTGTATATGAGGGAGTTCAATATAGAGGATTATCTAATGTAGAGTATTTTTTAAGTTTTGAGTCTATAGCACTTTTATTTGTTTATGTTCCAACTGGAATTGTTGTAGCACAATTTTGGTCATTAGGTTATGAGGTCGTTTTTTATTTAATAGCGCCATTTGTTGTATCAAAAAAGAGTATTTATTATGTAATCATATCTTCCTTATTGTATATTGTTGGGACTTTCTTTAAAGTGGAATATTTTTTATTTAATTTTGTTTTTGTATATAATTTTTATTTCGCTATCGGTGTTTTTTTGTTTTGCTATTATATACCTATAAGAAAGTATCTTTATCAAAGAGTAAGTGTGTATGTACTTATGGTGTTTGTTTTATTGCTTTTTATAGTGATGGTTGGTTTGAATATTTTATGGGGTGGGTATTCAAGACTTACTGAATTAATAGCTCTCTTTTTAGGAGGGATAATGATAGAACTTTTTCTAGAGAGAGGGTTTAAATCAATACTCCTTTCATTTATAGGTAAATTTAGTTACTCTCTTTATATTACTCATTTAGCAACTATAACTTTATTTATATCAATAGTTATTTATTTGTTTGATTTAGAGCCACCATTTGTTTCGCCTTTTTTTTATTGGTTGTCGCTACCTTTTTCATTGTTGGTTGCATATGTTCAATACTTAATTATTGAAAAAAATACTAAAAGGTGGTTAGACTTGAAGAGGAAATATTTATGAGAGTATTATTTATTCAAAAGGTGAAAGGGTTGGCAGGATCAGAAAACTATTTTTTGGAACTTATTCCTTCGTTACTTGAAAGAGGAGTTAAGTGTGAATTTGTATCTGTTAGGCAACCGATTGATAAACAGAAGCCGTTATTGTTTAATGAAAAGCTTGAGTCATATGGTGTACATGTACATGATGTAATTATTGATAGTGTTTTGTCTTTGTCTTTTTTAAGAAAACTGAAGGGTATTATATCTAAAGGAGGATTTGATATTGTGCACTCTCATTTAATACATGCTGATTTTTGGTGTGCTTTGGTTAAGTTTATTTTTAGAATTGACTATAGGCTAGTGTCTACAAAGCATGGTTATAGTGAACAGTTTATGGAAAAGTATGGTTTTGATACTTCAATACCAATTAAGGATAGTTATTACTGGATTTGTAAGTTCAGTGAAAAGTATATAGATAAATCATTTGCTGTATCAGAAGGACTAAAGCAACTTTTTGTTGACCTTTCAATTAGCACTCCATCAAAGATAGAAGTTATCCATCATGGGTTTAACTTTTTAAAAAAAAGTGAGGCAAATCATAACTTTCGTTTTTCAGATCATCAGTTATTAATTGTTGGAAGGCTGCTTTCATTAAAAGGTCATAAGTTGCTGTTTGATGCATTATTGATTATTAAAGATCATTACCCAGATGTTATACTTGTAGTGGTAGGTGGTGGAGAGATGAGAGAAGAGCTAGAAGAGTATGTAAAGACTATTGGAATTGCAGAACATGTGATTTTTAGAGGATTTCAAGAAGATATTTATAGTTATCAAGTTAGTTCAGATATTCAAGTAGTTGCTTCTATGGCAGAAGGTTTCGGATTAGTTTTAGTTGAAGCGTTTAATGCGAAAGTAGCAACAATTGCATTTGATGTTCCTGCCTGTAATGAGGTGATTGAGCATAATAAGACTGGAGTATTAGTAGCTCCATATGACACTTCAGCAATGGCATCAGAAATTATATCTTTATTGGATGATGATAAGCAAAGAAGCATGTTAGTTACTAATGCATATCAAAGACTGAAATCTTATTTTTCTAGAGAAAGAATGGTGAACCAAACGTTGAATTTTTATAGATCAGTCTTAAACTAATATGAGTGATGGTGTAGTAGGGAAGTGACTCTTTCTTAATCTGACTCTGAAATATCTCATGTGTTTGGTTACATAGGTTTTGCTCCTATGGAGCTTGCGACTACCTATCATTGAGTAAGGGGATATGATCTATAAGCCTTATGTTGCTTATTGAGTTTCCATTACTGTATTTTGATTAATAGTGAACCAATACGTTATTATAAATGATTGACTCTGATTGAAATTTAAGGTGCTAATAGTTTGCGCTTCAATTTAGCCTAGAAGATATAAAGAGTTAGTTGCTAATTTGATAACTCTTAATAGAGTTTAATGTTACGCTAACTTTTTGTTATTGATCATAATTATTAAAGCTCCCATATAAAAAGGGAGTATAGGAGTTTTAAATCTGGTTAATACTCCAAAGTTATAGGCTGTATATCCAACAATAAACCCAAACATAATAGTGAATATTAGAGATAGTGTAATCTCTGGGTATTTTATCATATATAATAACAGCTTTCCTCGTATTTTATATAAAGCGAAAATTGTTAGTAGTAAAAATAGACTACTTTCCAAAGCACTAAATAAAAGTGTTATTTTACTGCTTTCCCACAAATAAGGTCTAAATAAGGTTACATTGATAGATTCAGGTAAACACATAATCATACCTTTTAATGTGTAATCTCCAGCACACTCTAAGTGGTAAGTTGAAGCCTCATCTCCAGTATGACCTTTGACTCTAGTTCCATGATCAGAGTGGAAGCCTTTTACGGTTTCTTGTATTTTCTCAAATGCAATATCATTTTGGATTTCATTGATAATACTATTCTGAACCAATAATATTCCTCCAGATATGAGTACAATTAATATTGAAGCTAGAGTGACCTTAAGGATACTGTTTTTAATAAATTGTCCTTGTATATATAAATACCACCATGCTATTAAGCCTATAAGATAAGTATAGATAGTAACACTTTTTATATCCTTTATAAGCCAAAAACTTATAAAACAGATGACAATACTTTTAGTGATATTTTTTTTATGATATAGTAATCTGAAGCTATAATAAGTGAAAAAACCTATAGAGGCACAGGTAATGGACTCTTTTAGAATACCTGAACTCCAAAATATACAGGAGGGTATAAATAGCATCCCCCATGCAAGTTGATTAATTAGTTTTGGGTGTATATCTATAAAAGCTTGATATAATTTCCATGAACCTAGAAAAGAGATAAAGCCGAATAATAGATTTGTTGGAAGGTAATATTGAAATGTGAAGACTTCAACCAATCCGACTATCTGTGTAAGTGTCCAAGTAGATTGAGCTCTAAAGTATAAGATATTTCCTGTGTAATGAAATGTATTGTTAGTGTAATCTTCAGCCCGTAATGTAAGCATTTCAAAAAATGCTTTAGGGTTTTCCCAAATTGCAGAAGCTATTACTTGCCCACCTCTCCAATATGTAAAGGTATCGCCAAACCCATAATAAAACATATAGATCATCACGAAGAAAAAGGCACCAAATAGCTTGGCGCTTAGTCCCCAGTAATAAAACTTTTTGTTTTGAGGGGTGGTGAGCCTTTTTTCCAATGCTTTTGCAAGCAGAAAAATCAGCCCTATATATAAAGGTGTCAGCAGCAGTTCCCAGATGTCCATTGAATACAGTCAGTAATTATTCCTAAATCTTAACGGTAAATATAGATTTTATTAAGTAACCAATGGTAGTATTCCTGCCAAACGGGAAAATGCTTTCTGATAAAGTGTGGTATAGTTGGGGAAGTGAACGTCAAGAATACCCCATTTTTTCTGGTTGAAAAAGGTGTTGTACAGACGGAATCACACTAGGAAAATAGGGTTTTATGACAGGCAGATTTTTGTAAGTGAAATAAATGGTAACAATACTGATCCTAAATCAGGATTTTTAAACTCATTTTCAGGATATAAACAAGGTGCATTGGTAGTCTGAAGGGAGGAGTGAAAAAAGCATCACTTACATAGTGATAAAATTTCTGCAATATATTTGAACTTTTTAAAAATCAGTATAGATTTGCACTCCGAATAAAGAAGGCATAATTCTGTGCCCTTATTTGTTGGCCATTTGGCGGTGATGCCGTAACTTGCGTCAATTATTTTCAGGGGAGATTCCAGAGCGGTCAAATGGGACGGACTGTAAATCCGTTGCTTCGGCTTCGCAGGTTCGAATCCTGCTCTCCCCACCATTAAAAATGGGCAGCGTTGCTTGCCAAAAGCCGACGTAGCTCAGGGGTAGAGCACTTCCTTGGTAAGGAAGAGGTCGTGAGTTCAAATCTCATCGTTGGCTCTACATTTATAAAGGCATAAGGCTTTTATAAAATGGAATAGAAGTAGGATAAATTCTGCTTCTGATAATGAAACAAAAATAAGCGGGCGTAGCTCAGTTGGTAGAGCGGCAGCCTTCCAAGCTGCAGGTCGCGGGTTCGAGCCTCGTCGCCCGCTCAATTTGAATACCGGTCAGCCTTTTTGAGGCAGACTATAAAGCAGTGTTACTGTTGAGAGCAGTAAAATTGCTTGCATAAGCCGACGTAGCTCAGGGGTAGAGCACTTCCTTGGTAAGGAAGAGGTCGTGAGTTCAAATCTCATCGTTGGCTCGATAAAAAGAGTAGACAGGTAGATCGTAGCTCATAGGTCGTAGATATCTAAGAACTGCGAACTACGTGCTACGGTCTTTTTGTTTTTAACTTGAGTTCGAAATAATTTAAATTTAAATCTTAATCTTACAAAGATGGCTAAAGAAACCTTTGACCGTTCGAAACCGCACTTGAACATCGGTACTATCGGTCACGTTGACCACGGTAAGACAACTCTGACTGCAGCAATCTCATCAGTTCTTGCTAGCAAAGGTCTGGCTGAAACAAGAGATTTCTCTTCAATTGACAACGCTCCTGAAGAGAAAGAAAGAGGTATTACAATCAACACTTCACACGTTGAGTACCAAACTGAGAACAGACACTACGCTCACGTAGACTGTCCAGGTCACGCTGACTACGTTAAGAACATGGTAACTGGTGCTGCTCAGATGGACGGCGCTATCCTAGTAGTAGCAGCAACTGACGGTGCTATGCCTCAAACTAAAGAGCACATCCTGTTGGCTCGTCAGGTAGGTGTACCTAAAATGGTAGTATTCCTGAACAAGTGTGACATGGTGGACGACGAGGAGATGCTAGAGCTTGTTGAGATGGAAGTTGCTGAAGAACTGGAAAGCAAAGGTTACGGTGACTCTCCAATCATCAGAGGTTCTGCACTGGGTGCCCTGAACGGCGAAGCTGAGTGGGTAGCTACAGTTGAAGAGCTGATGAACAACGTTGATGAGCACATTCCACTTCCAGAGCGTGACGTTGACAAGGACTTCCTGATGCCAGTTGAAGACGTATTCTCAATCACAGGTCGTGGTACTGTAGCGACTGGTCGTATCGAGAAAGGTGTTATCAACTCAGGTGATCCAGTTGAGATCTTGGGTCTTGGTGACAAACTGACTTCTACTGTAACAGGTGTTGAGATGTTCCGTAAGATCTTGGACAGAGGTGAAGCAGGTGACAACGTAGGTCTGTTGTTGAGAGGTATCAACAAAGAAGACATCAAGCGTGGTATGGTAATCTGTAAGCCAGGTTCAGTTAAGCCTCACTCTAAATTCAAAGCTGAGGTTTACGTACTGTCTAAAGAAGAAGGTGGTCGTCACACTCCATTCTTTGCTGGTTACAACCCTCAGTTCTACTTCCGTACAACTGACGTAACTGGTACTATCTCTCTTCCTGACGGTGTTGAGATGGTAATGCCAGGTGACAACATCACTATCACTGTAGAATTGCTGAAAGAAATCGCAATGGAAGAAACTTTGCGTTTCGCAATCCGTGAAGGTGGTAGAACAGTTGGTGCAGGTCAGGTAACTGAAATCCTGGACTAATTAGTCTCCTGATATAGCAACGATATAACTCGTTATATATACAAAAACCCGCAGCTTCGGTTGCGGGTTTTTTGTTTTTATAGACTAGAGATCGGAGATAAAAAAAGTCCATTGGATTACTCCAACGGACTTCTTATAAAACCTTAAGTTTATATGCTCAAGTCTATTTTGCAAAATGCTTGAAGAACAATGGAATGGTTTCAATCCCTTTCATATAGTTGAATACCCCAAAGTGCTCGTTTGGTGAATGGATCGCATCAGAATCCAAACCGAATCCCATCATAATAGAATCCAATCCAAGTTCTTCCTTGAACATGGCAACAATTGGAATACTTCCTCCACTACGCATAGGGATTGGTGTTTTGCCAAATGTCTCTTCATATGCCTTGCTTGCTGCTTGGTAAGCATGAGAGTCAGTAGGGATCACTACTGGTTCGCCACCGTGATGTGCTGTTACTTTTACTGTAGTACCAGCTGGTGCCAAAGCTTCAAAGTGCTTTTGGAAAAGCTCAGAGATTTCGTCAGAAGATTGGTGAGGCACAAGCCTCATTGAGATCTTGGCATAGGCTTTTGAAGGAATTACGGTTTTAGCACCTTCACCAATATAGCCACCCCAGATGCCGTTTACATCCAATGTAGGACGGATAGAAGCTCTTTCTAGGGATGTGTATCCTTTCTCACCTGCTACATCAGGAATGCCAATTGACTTTTTGTATGCTTCCAGATCAAAAGGTGCCAGTCCCATAGCCTTACGGTCTTCTGCTGATACTTCCTCCACTTTGTCATAGAAACCTTTTACTGTGATATGGCCATTCTCGTCTGTAAGAGAGGCGATCATTTCAGTCAGGGCATTGATAGGGTTTCTCACTGCGCCACCGTACAAGCCAGAGTGCAAGTCACGGTTAGGACCAGTTACTTCTACTTCCATATAGGCAAGACCTCTCAGACCAACTGTGATGGAAGGAGTGTCATTTGCAATCATGCCCGTATCTGAAATCAGGATAACATCAGCAGTCAGTTTCTCTCTGTTGTTTCTTACAAAGTCTGTCAGGTTTACTGAGCCAATCTCCTCTTCACCTTCCAGCATGAATTTCACGTTACAAGCCATGTTGCCTGTTTCCATCATGGTCTCGAAGGCTTTAACATGCATGTACATTTGTCCTTTGTCGTCACAAGCACCACGGGCATAGATATTACCATCGCGGATTTCAGGCTCAAAAGGAGGTGTGTGCCACAGTTCCAATGGGTCAGCAGGCTGAACATCATAATGACCATAAACAAGTACTGTAGGCAGTGCCGGATCAATAATTTTCTCTCCGAAAACCACAGGGTTTCCAGGTGTTTCGCAAAGTTCTACTTTGTCAGCACCAGCGGCAGTCAGCTTGTCAGCCAAATACTGAGCAGCATTGCGCAGGTCGTCTTTGTATTTCTTGTCTGTGCTTACAGATGGTATTCTGAGAAGTTCAAATAGTTCTTTCAGGAATCGTTCCTGATTAGCCTCAATGTATGCTTTCATGATTTGTAAGTCTTGATGTTTCTCAGTGCAGTGGTAAAGAAGCTTTTCTTATGTACTGCACCTTGATTTATCTATGGTAGTTTTGATACTAAAATGTGGTTTACTAACACTTTTTCATTTAGCATATGAAGAAATGCTTAATTGAACATTTTATAGAAAAATGCAGAACAAATGTAAAGAAAAGTTTACGAAAAAAAAGCCTGAATCATCCGAAGATAAACAGGCTTAAACGAAAGTCTTGAAAATAATTATGGCATGGATCTAAAAATATAATCCCAGAGTGGAGACGATACACCAAAGGCCTTGTCATTACGCTTGTAGTGGTGAATACCGTGATGTACCCAAAGGATACGGAAGAAGTTTTTGGGTGGACGGTAAGCATGTACAATGTAGTGTACAATCAGGTATGCTGCATATCCGACAATAAAACCGGGGAAGAATCCGTATGCTATGTTGCCCATTATATACAGGAATGCCAAAAATAGGATAGAGGAAAGTAATATGCTGAGTACAGGTGGCATGGCAAGCCTTGATTTGTCTTTTGGATATTCGTGATGGACGCCATGAAACTTATAGGCAATATCTTTTTTGAGTGATGTGTCAGGCTCCATATGAAATACAAAGCGATGCACCAGATACTCAATAAGCGTGAAAGATAGTAACCCTGCCAAAAATAGCATTAAGGCAGGAACGACAGTGATCAACTGTTGGTAAATGCCATAGCTTAGTAATCCGATACCAATAATGATAAATAGGGTAATGGGGACAGCCGCATGTGTACGGGTCAGCTTCTCCAACAATCCATTCTGAAATAGCTGTTTGGTTCCTTTGTTTTTAGGAGTTATTCGCGTATTCATCTGTGTCATACTTAGGCTGTTTTTGTCAGACAATAAAAGTAAGTAAGAAAGGGTCAGAAAAATCAGGAGGTATTTAGGTGAGTTGAAGACCAGTTTTAAAGCGTCTGGTGCTAGTTTCTATGGTAAAACACATTTCTGTTTTAAATGTTCTTAGGAACTATTTGATTAACTTTCATTAAGTTGATAACAAAGTGCTATGTATTTAAACCCTTCAGAAAGAGATCAAACAGCATTTATTTCTACTATGCTATAACAGAAAATACATATTAAAAGCGACAAAGTGGGTGATTATATTTTAGAATTCCTTAGAGAGTCTTAACCTGTAAGACAATAATCCAATTTTGAATTATGGACTTTAGAAATATTAAGGGGTAGAGGGAATTAAAAAAAGCAGGAATCACAAGTTTCGATGTCTGAACACTCTTGCGTTTCCTGCTTTCAAATTTTAATCTATCAAGATATTGAAACTGTAATCCAATGGGTCAAAACTGTCAAGCAGCTTTTGGATCAGCTCTTTATCCTTTATATAGAAGTTGAGCATATTGTCTTTTCGTTCCTGAGGGGCACCAGCAGGAAATGCTGCTTGCTTCACTTTTAGGATTTGCTCAATTCCTTCCAAAAGGTTACGCTGTTCACTTTTTCTAAGCTTATTGATCGTGTGTTCAAAGCGTTTGGAAACCCGATGTTGTTCAGCTTTGACATGTGTTTCAAGTGCCGGATCCACAGCCTTGGCTTTTTCCATGATTTGGGCATAGAGTGTATCGAGTAAGGCAGCTTCTTCTTTTAGCTCATAATCCTTTTCAGAATGCTTTTGTATGAACTCATTTTTGAGGTCATGCTCACTTTTGAAAATATCTTCTACGTCAAAGCCAAAGCGGTTGAGTTTGCTCTCTTCCTTTTCTGATAACAGTAGTGCGAAACTACGTGGCATAAGAATGGGGAAAGGTACGCCCATCTCATCAAACTCGGACTTCAGCTGTAACCAATAGATAACCTCAGCAGGTCCTCCCAAGTAAGCGAGGTTGGGTAGTATTACTTCCTGATAGAATGGACGCAGCACCACATTAGGGCTGAACCGTTCGGGATGCTCTTCTATTAACTGGTCCATTTCACGCTCAGAGAAGCGTAGGTCTGTGTCAACGATGACATATTCGTTGCCTATTTTTTCGATCCGTTCACGGATATTTCCCTCCATATAGAAGAAGTTGATAGGGCGTACAAATATTTGAGACTTGTAGCCGGCAACTTCCAGTGTCTCATCTGTTTGAGTTACCAACTGATAAGGCAGGTTATCTTTAATGTCTTTCTTGATAGCAGGCTTGAGAGACTGTTTGAGTTGAGCGTGGTCAGCATCCACACATATAAGCCCTTCTTCTCCAAAAAGGTGATGCACAAAATAACGGGTGGCATCTGTCAGGTTTTCATGTTGGGTGTAAGCTTCCTTGAAGAAGGCGGGCATATCTTGGATTCTATTCAGAATTTGCTCAATTCCATCAAGGTTCAATCTTCCAACTGCGCCTGAAGGACTTGGGTGCTCCCATTGGTACTTATTGCCAAAAGCATTAAAGAAGCTGATTTCTTCAAAATCATGGTCTTCAGTGGCCATCCAGTAAACCGGAACAAAGTTGTAGTCAGGATAAGTGGCTTTCAGCTTTTTGGTCAGGTTGATGACTGCTACAATCTTATATAAGAAATACAGTGGACCTGTGAAGATATTGAGTTGGTGTCCTGTCGTGACAGTGAATGTATTGCCTTCTCTAAGAAGTTCTATTTGGGAAGTGGGGGGAGTTGAAATATGGTGGTATTGTTGGGTAAGGGTATCAGCGAGAATTTGACGCTGTTCTGATGTAAATTGCTTCTCCTTACATCGTATCTGTTGCTCAAAGTTTTCTAGCTGAGGACTACAGGCATAGAAGGGCTTTAACGCTTCCTCGCCACTGATGTAATCTAAAAACATCTTTGAGAATGAGCCTGTTTGTTCAAATGGTATTTTAATATGCTTCATGTTCAGTTGCTGCCTGTTGGTTTATCCTTCTGTGAAGAAAACCTCATCGGATATATTTTCCCGTTAGTAAGATATTCGTGTATTCCAAACTTCAAACAAAGGTACAACTTTGGGAAAGAAGATTTGTTTACATTTCTATCAGAAAGAAATCTTTATTGGCTTCAATACGAATAGTACCATTCACTGAAGCTTCCCATACTTGGTTACCTAAATGGTTTAGGTTATAGTACTCTGCTATCAGGTCTGCAGGGATTTTGAACTGTGTACCTTTGGCTACCCACTTTTCAAATTTACCATTTCGGCTGAATACACCTTTTTCCTGTGAATTATATAAGACAAGGTCAATGTCGTTAGCAAAGCAGGCGACTTGGTCAGCTATTTCAGGTAGTTTGTCTGTATAGATATTGATAGCCTTGTGTTTGTTGCTGGAGAGATAATGTAAAGCCTCTGTCCACTGATTATTTTCAGTTGCAAATATCTTGATAGGACGTTGGAAAATGGTCAACTCATGAACCAGTTCCTGTTTTTCAGGAGATGTGAAAACAATATCTATTTTGATTCCCCATGCAAGTAGCTGTGACAATGTATGCTCAGTAGCAACCACAACAGGACTCCACTCCAACAGTTGGGAAAGATGGTCGTACTCGCAATTCTCAGTATTCAGCATCAGCAGGGCCGGTTCCTGTTCGTCTCTTACAATATGGTGTGAAGACATAGTATTTGTTCCTGTAAAGTTTATATGTTTTGTTCGCTTCACTATTGGTAGTGATGTCGCAATATTAAATAATTACCCCAAAGAATTCAGCAAAGCATATAAATGAAAAACCACCGACATTGAGTGTTGTCGGTGGTTGTATTGATTTCTATTGATACTTAAGGTTAGGCAGCGTCTATTTCTTTGAGTAATGCAGCCAATTCCTTCATAATTGTTTTACTCTTGTCTTTGTTGTACCACTTCTGTACAGCTGTCATCAGGGTGTCTTTGTCACCGTCAGCGTCCACTTGCATTTGAGGAAGTGAGTCCTGCAAAGGAGTAGGACGTGGTCCCCACATGCCGATAACATCTTTGGTGTGGGCATCTAATACGACAAGTTTAGGAATAGAGCGTTTGCCGTCAGTCAGGAACATGTCCATCACTTTTGGATTATTGTCCCTCAGGATTACCCTCAGGTCAATATTTTCCGATTCAGAGGCAACCTCTGCAACAATTGGCGTGCTGTGTGCAGCGTCTCCGCACCAACCTTCTGTAATGAGCAGCCAAATTACGCTCCTGTTCAGCTTCCTCGCTGCTTTGATCAGTTCTTCAGAAAGGCGTGTTGTCTTGTCCAGCCTTTGCATTCTGCTTACATTCAGCTTGGTGTACTCTACAAGGTTTTCGTCCTCATAATTGATTAAACCATTGGAACCTGACTCTGTTGACAACATACCATCAAGCGCTTCCCTGTAGTCATCGTAGCTGAAAGCATTTTCCATTGTTTCCTTTGAGATCATTACTTTATCTGCCATAGGCGCATTGAAGCTTTAAGTGAGAGAACAGTTAAACAGTTATACTGTAAGCAGGAATTGCTCTGGTAGGTGAAGAACGCAAGGCTAGTTCTGCCATTACGTCAAAAAGTTGAGATACTTCATGAGCAATTCGCTGTTCATATTAATGTAACAATTTACCAAATTATCTGATGTTTTCCCATAAGAGTTTCAGAACTGCATTGGCTGTTGCGTTAATGTTTAGTAGTCTATCAGAGGAAAGCTGTAACAGTTTTGCTTCTGTCTTGTCCTTGTCTGAATAAGCAATCCAAATTGTGCCAACCGGTTTTTCGGGTGTACCTCCAGTTGGTCCGGCAATACCAGTGGTGGAAATACCAAAGTCAGCGCCATATTTCAACCTTACATTTTCGGCCATTTCTTTAGCGGTTTCTTCGCTTACGGCACCATGTGCCTGAAGGGTTGTGGCATTAACGCCCAATTGACTTTCCTTAACTTCATTGCTATAAGCTACAATGCCTCCTTGAAAGAATGCTGATGCTCCTGCAAGATTAGTGATTCGGTCAGCAACTAGCCCACCGGTACAACTTTCGGCAGTGGCAAGCTTTTGTCCTCTGCTGGTTAGCAGGCCTGCAATCAGTTCCTCAATTTCAAGGTCATCTTCTGAATACATTTTGTCCCCCAACATAGGTCGTATCTGTTCAAGCTGCTTTTCCACTTCATATTTCAGCATGTCCAAATCAGGACCTGTAGCAGTCAAGCGTAGTCGTACTTGTCCAAGTCTAGGAAGGTAAGCCAGTTTGATATGTTCAGGAAGGGCAAGTTCCCAGTCTTCCAACATTTGAGAGAGTGAGGATTCTGGAATGCCAATGGTGCGCACCATTTTATGGTAAATAAATGGTGTGTTGAATGATTCACGAAGAGAGGGGATGATTGAATCTGTCATCATCTTTTTCATTTCGTGGGGAACACCAGGCATGGAGACAAACACTTTCTTTCCTTTTGGGAACCACATACCAGGAGCCGTACCAACTTCATTCATCACAACTTTCCCATTGGAAGGAACATACGCTTGTTGCCTGTTCAGTTCGGTGAGCTGTCGGCCTCTGATCTTGAAAAGCCTGTCAATGTTTTCGAAGACTTCCTCTCTAAAAGTCATTTCAGTACCAAAATACTCAGCAAAGGTATATTTGGTGATGTCATCTTTGGTTGGGCCTAGTCCTCCAGTTGTTAGGATTACATCGGCTCTTTGTTCAGCTTCTTTCAAGGCTGTAAGAATTTCTTCGCGGGTATCTCCAATTGAAGTCTTACGAATTATTCGGAACCCTGCTTTTCCTAGTTCCTGACCAATCCACTGTGAATTGGTATCTGTGATTTGTCCGTAAAGGATCTCATCACCGATGGTTATGATTTCAGCATAAACGTTCATATAAATGTGTGTTAGTCTATAAAAGTTGTGATCATGCCCAAAGGTAACTACCAAATAAGTAATACTGTTATCATTTGTTATAATGCGATCAGATGCTAAGCAATTAAGTAACATAAAGGTTACCCTATCGTAAGGTTTACCCATGAAAACATTTTGATATTTGTACGGGTTATCTATTCCTTGATATTTTTGCGACCTATTTATGTGGGGAGTTTATATCGTGAATATGATAGCTATCTATTAACCTGATCATACAAGGGAGTTTTGTTTACTACCCATCAAAAGGAATTAATTAGAAAGAACAATGAAAGAAAGAATTGTCACCCTTTCGCTGGTGCTTTTTGTGATCCTGCTTCTGTTGGACTTATACACCTTTAAAGGCGTAAGGTTACTAACAGAAGGTGTTGAAAAAGCTTCTGTGCGAACTGTAATATCAACATTGTATTGGCTATTCAGCATCAGTGTTTATGTAGGCTTAGCATGGGCATTGCTGAACTATGACCAATACCGAATTCCGGGACAGTCACATTATTTCTTTACCGTGAATGCCTTAGTGATGATGTCGCTGTTGTCTAAGTTGGTTTTTGTGCTGTTCCACGGCATGGAAGATATAGGCTATTTTGTTACTAATATTATTTCTAAGGCTTTTGCTTCAGGAAAAGTTTCAGAAGGTGGAGATGCGATGAGCCGAGGTAAGTTCCTTACTTATGTAGGGGCAGGACTGGCGGCAGTGCCTTTTGGGGCAATTGCTTATGGTATGGTCAAAGGACGGTACGACTTCAGGGTAGTGAGAAAGAACCTGACTTTTAAAAACCTGCCGAAAGCTTTTGATGGTTTAAAGGTAGTGCAGATCTCTGATATCCATATTGGTAGTTTTCCTCAAGAGCATCCATCAGTACAGAAAGCAGTAGAGATGGTCAATCAACTCGATGCGGATGTATTGTTGTTTACTGGCGACTTGGTAAACAATCTGGCAGATGAGACAACTGGTTGGGTTGAGGTTTTGAAACAAATGAAAGCCAAGCACGGGAAGTATGCCATATTGGGAAATCATGATTATGGTGATTACGTGCCTTGGACGAATACAGAGGATAGACGCAAGAACCTTGATGGGGTAAAGCAAGCAAACCGTGATATGGGTTTTGACTTGTTACTGAATGAAAATAGAATATTGGAAAAGGATGGGGAGCAGATTGCACTAATTGGTGTAGAAAACTGGGGACGTCCGCCGTTCCCTCAATACGGTGATTTGCGAAAGGCATCTGAGGGGACAGAACAGGCACCGTTTAGAATCCTGATGTCGCATGACCCGTCTCACTGGGATGGAGAAGTGTTGGATACCAATATTGACTTGACCCTTTCAGGTCACACCCACGGGATGCAGTTTGGTATTGAGATTCCGGGTGTGAAGTGGAGTCCGGTAAAATATAAATACCCTCGTTGGGGTGGCTTGTATCAGGAAGGTAAGCAGTTCTTGTATGTAAATAGGGGATTTGGTTACCATGCTATAGCAGGGCGTATTGGTATGCCTCCTGAGATTACGGAAATCACACTGAAATCTGAAGCAGAAGAAAAGCTGTTGGCTGATCAACTGAGTTAAGCTTAGCTAAGAAAATATAGAGTGCTATTGACAGAAAGTCAGTAGCACTTTTTTATGGGTGACAGAAAGCCTTTACTTCAACTTTTAAGCATTAACTTGCCTTTCAATGACAGAAAATAAAAATCAGAGACTATGACAATCAAGGAAGCACAGGAAGTAATTGATAAATGGATTAACACCACTGGAGTTCGCTATTTCAATGAATTGACCAATACAGCGATCTTGATGGAAGAGGTAGGAGAGGTTGCCCGTATTATGGCAAGAAAATATGGAGAGCAGTCTTTTAAAAAATCAGATGAGGAAGTAAACCTGGCGGATGAAATGGCGGATGTGATGTTTGTGTTGATCTGTTTGGCTAACCAGACAGGTATTGACTTGACTGAAGCTTTAGAGAAAAACCTCGAAAAAAAATCTATCCGAGATGCAGATAGGCATAAGCAAAATGAAAAATTGAAATAATTTGATAAAAATAGAGACAGGGTATATCCTGTCTCTATTTTAATTTAACGTGAGTTATGGATTGAAATATCGCTATTTTGCCCTTTTAGGGCTGATTTACATGTCTTTCTTTACGATGGGTCATGCCCCCATCGCTATTGTATAAGGCCCTTTCAGGGCATAAGTCCCGAAGGGACAAAATATATCAGCGATGGACTTTAGTCCATTGTCATGTAAACGATATTTTCAGCTATGAAAGAGCGGTATAATCCATAATTTACATTAATTCATACCGTCTGTGAAAACAGTCTTGAAGTAGGCTTATCCCGCAATAGTCGGGCATCAAATGCCATGCAGATATTTCTGACAAACGGGTAGCCTTTTGGTGTAACTTTTAGTGTTTTTCCTGCTACCTGTACCAATCCATCACTAATCATTTCTTCGAGTCGCTCAACAGCTTCTTCCATGATAGGGGTTTGGAGTGAAGCATCTTCCCAAGATGTTTCAAAGTGACACATTACATTCAGTATATGCTTACGGATGATCAGGTCTTCTTCTGTTAATTGATGTCCCTTGAAAATGGGGAATTGACCAGCTTCCACCGCTTCACGGTATTCTTCTACTTTCTTCAGGTTTTGAGCAAATGCAGTCCATGAGTCTGAAATGGATGAACAGCCTAGCCCAACCATCAACTTGGTGTAATTCGGTGTATACCCCATAAAGTTACGGTGAAGGGATTTGGCTTCTGCCGCTACTGCCAATGCTTCTGACTTCAAAGCAAAGTGATCCATCCCGATTTCTATATACCCTGCATCCAATAGCATTTCTTTACCTACTTCATACAGTTCCCTTTTTTCTTCATCGGCAGGGAGATCCGCTTCTGTAAAGCGTCTTTGACCTGTAGAACCAACCCATGGTACATGGGCGTAGCTGTAATAGGCAATTCGGTCAGGTCTTAGTGTATTGACCTTTTCAATGGTATCAACGATGCTGCTTTTATGTTGGAATGGTAATCCATAAATCAAGTCAAAATTGACAGAGGTATAACCAACTTCTCTAGCATTGTCCGTGGCCTCTTTTACCATGTCAAAAGGCTGAACACGGTTGATGATATCCTGTACTTTAGGGTCAAAGTCCTGAATGCCATAGCTGACTCTTCTGAAGCCAACATCATACAAGGCTTGCAGGTGAGCTTTGGAAGTATTTTTTGGATGTCCCTCAAAACCAAATTCAGCATCGGCAGGGATTTCACAGGTATCCAAAATGCCTTTAAGTAAGCGAGTCAGGCTTTCAGGGCTAAAGAAAGTTGGTGTGCCGCCACCCAAATGTATTTCCCTTATACGGGGCTTCTCATCACCAAAGAGGTTTAGATACAGTTGCCACTCTTTAAGCAAGGTGTCAATATAGGGTGTTTCCACCTCATGGTTCTTTGTGATTCGTTTGTTGCAAGCACAGAAAGTGCACAGGCTTTCGCAATAGGGCAAGTGAATGTATAAGCTGATACCATCTGAATGGTTACTGGTTTGGAAAGTTTGCTTTACATGTTGTTGCCAATCCTGCTCAGTTAATGGGGCTTTATCCCAATAAGGCACAGTGGGATAACTCGTATATCTAGGGCCTGGAACATTATATTTCCTGATCAGTTCTTTCTGTAACATATTCTTGGTAATATTAATAGCGAGTCATAGCGGCTCTGAAATGAGACTTTTTATATTATCTAACAAAATTAGTATGCACCTCTCCTGTTTCTGATGACGATGGTCAACACTTTTGAATCATCAAAATTGGAAGAGGTGTCAAAGTGTCAAATAATTGTTACTAACACCACAAACTATGAAGAGATCAACCATCGCCTTACTGTTTTGCTGTTTGCTGTCATTTGGTCTCCAAGCCCAAAAAGTTGTAAGAGGAATCGTGCAGGACAAGGAAAAGGAGCCAATTCCCTTTGCTCACATCATTTTGGGGAATACGACTGACGGGACTTTTGCCAATGAGGAAGGGTATTTTTCTTTGACTATTCCCGAATCTTTTCAGGGAGAGTTGAGGTTTACTGCTGCCGGATACAACAATTACTTGGTCCCTGTAGACAAGTTAAAGGATGGAGAAATGCTAAAAATCCGAATGGAGATGTCAGTTATCGAACTCACGGAGGTTGTGGTAACACCTGATGACATGCGTCATGTAATTCGGGAGGCAATAAGGAAAATTCCAGAAAACTATCATGACTTTCCACTTAAGCTAAATGGGTTCTTTAGAGGTATTACCACAATCAATGAGCAATATGCTGAGTATACAGAAGCAATATTGGATATATACGAACAGCCTATTCAGGTAGGAAACGACAAGAATCAGTATAAGGTAATCAAGGCAAGAAGCTTTGCAGACAGTTTAAGACTGGAGGGTTTTGGTGAAGATCCAGACTCTTTGGACTTTGATGCAGCTTCCCCTCACGAAATGTTGGATACCGATTTGGTAAGAAATAGGGGTAAAGTACTGGATGAGGAGGTGCAAAACCGTTTTATAATGTTTTTGGACTCGTCATTTCTGGATTATTATCATTTTGAGTTTGAGAGGATGACTACTTACCAAGGAAGGAGTGCCATGCTGATCAACTTTTCTCCAAGGTGGAAAGTAGATAGAGGAATGTTTACAGGACAAATTCTTTTGGATGAGGAAACCAAAGCATTTGCCATGTTGGACTTTGAAGTTCCGAAACGTTATCTCAAAAAAGTGATTCCTATTCGTGGATTAGGTAAATTGGCGATGGGCGCTGCCATGAGGCTCTTTTTTAGTGTTGGACTGGATTTTAAGCTAAAAAAGATTGAAGGACGTACGGAGTATCAAATGGTCAATGGAAAATGGTATCCTAAATATATCAAGCATGATTTCCTGATGTATTTGAAAGTGAAATATGCAAAAGAGGATATCAATATTGATTCTAATTTTGGCGTTCGGAATGAGCTTTTTGTCTTAAGTGCACAGGCAGATGGAGTGGAAGAGATTCCAGAAGAAGAGAGACTGAAAAAGAATGAGTCCATTAAGAAGTATATGGACAATGAGGATACGGAGTTTTGGAAGCGATATAACGTCGTGAGCCCAACAAAGGATATCACAGAAATGACTGGAGAGTTTTAACTTTATATACCTGAAAACAAACAAATATCTATTTAAATGAAAGCACTTGTAATTGTTGATATTCAAAATGACTTTGTAACAGGTGGTGCTTTGGAAGTGCCCGGAGGTGAAAGCATCGTACCAACAGTGAACAACCTACAAAAGCAGTTTGATCTGGTAGTTGCTACACAGGATTGGCATCCTGAAGACCATGGGAGCTTCGCTGAAAATCATGAAGGGAAAGAAATTGGCGAAGTGACAGAACTGAATGGATTGCAGCAGATTTTATGGCCGGTTCACTGTGTACAAGGTTCAGAAGGTGCTGCATTGTTTTCAGGGCTTGCTACAGAAAAGATCAAGGAGATTTTTGTAAAAGGAACAGATGTAGGCATTGACAGTTACAGTGGCTTTTTTGATAACGGGCATAAGAAAGCAACAGGTCTTGGTGAGTACCTAAAAGGGCAGGGTGTTACTGAAGTTTATGTAGTCGGATTGGCTGCCGACTATTGTGTAAAGTTTACTGCATTGGATGCCAAGAAATTGGGCTTTGATACTTACTTGGTGGAAGATGCTACCAAGGGTGTTAACCTTCAACCTGGAGACGTGGAAAGAGCCATTGAAGAAATGCGTTCAAGCGGTATCAAAATTGTTACAAGTGAAGAGTTGGCTTAAAGCACAAAATGCTTAGTCATTTTACAACTAAATATATTGTATGACCAAAATAATGTTGTATTTGAGTTGTCTGTTAATGCTATTTGGCTGCAAAGGCAGGCAAGCAGCAGCGCAACAGCCAGATTCGCAGGGTATCAGTGGTAAAGTACTGTGGGTGGAAGGCAATCAGATGCCAGGGCAAGGAGTAGAGTTACCTAAGGCACAGCCTGTCAAGCGAGATGTTTACATCTACCCTTTGACTAATATTAAGGATGTAAGCACTGTGGAAGGAATGTTTTATGGTGATTTTGAAGGAAAACCTGTAGCAGTGGTACAGTCTGATGAAGAAGGTCAGTTTGAAGTGAAACTTCCTGTCGGGCAGTATTCTGTATTGGTCAAGGAAGAAAAAGGACTGTTTGCGAATAGTACAGATGGTTATGGCAATATTCAGCCTATAGAAGTCAAAGAAGGAGAGGTGACCGACCTAACAATAAGTATTAATTATATGGCTACTTATTAGAATAGTCTGTGGTCGTACAGAAAAAATCCCCTTGTATGTTTTAATCAGTACAAGGGGATTTTTGTATTAATGAACTTCTTGATTAAGCAAAGAAATGTTTCAGGTCAAAATAAACCAATACATAAGTGTTGTTATCATCATCCATTACCCTAAGCAAACCTTTATTACCCATCGGGAATGAGAAGTGCATTTTATAGCTAGCTTCCTTGGTCATACGCTGGATATTCACAAAACGGTGGTTTTGGGTTGTGATGTTTTGCTTGTCGTCAAATTGCTTGTTGATCTCCATCAGAATATTTTGATTCAAGGTTTTTTCCTTGATATCATCTACACTGAAATGAACAGACTCTGTGAAAGGTTCAAATACCGACTTGGTCAACATAGCGTTGATATGAATCGTGTTCTCTGTATGATGCAGCTCAAATCCTTGGTGAGTCAGTATGCGCTGTACAGCTATGTTTTCAATTTGGCAAATAGCCCTCATATACGTTTTGCCTTGTTCCTTTGCAAAGTTTCGGGCAACAGTCAGCATATCATGGAAAATACCTCGCTCACGGTGAGTCGTCTTCACGCCACAAAGAATGGCTTTGATTTTCTCACCTGTTTCAAGGTTAAAGGTCGCAAATGCCACTGCCATGCCATCTTCACGAGCAATCCAACATTTTCTCTCAGGGTGTCCCGAAGCATAGCTGGTTACCCAATCCTGATAACCTTGTGTCACTAACTCATTATCCATAAAAGGATTCATGCGGTAGTGGTTCACGTAGTTGCCAAATGTTTCTCTAACCAATAGGTTGAGGTCTTCAAAATCCTTGGTAGTCGCTTCCTCAAATGTGAGGTTACGGTTGATCAGTGCCTGTTTTTTGTAGGTGGATAAATCCTGATGATAGTATGCCAACGTATCTGTGATTCGAATTGGCATGGCAGTTTTTTCCAGCTTGTGGATCTGAGAAAGTAGCTCTGTTTTAATCCTTATAATGGCTGTATCGACATTGTGATCCAAGATTTGCTTCATCAGTTCACTGCTGTCAATACCTTCTTCCCTAGCCCTGAAAATGACCAGTCCGAAGCGTTCGCTGTCCCTGCGGGAGTAACTAAGGTCTTGCATGATTTCTTTATGGTTATATTATATGTATTGCCAATTGGTCTTAATCGTTTCTCATTCAATATCTTGATTTCGGCATATCTCAAATTTATTAATGAAAATGTTTTTCAAATAATTATTTTACCCTTAAATTTGCACGCTCATATTAAAAGATATCAACTTTAAAAAAATATAGAAATGGCTTCTACAAAACTTATCAGAAAAGGACTGAGAAACAGAATGAGAGCGATTGCTAGAAAGAAGACAATGAAAAGACTTAGCGCTAAGCCTGTTATCAAAAAGGTTGACGTTGAGGAACTGAAAGCTTCTTTCGGTAAGTAATTTAGCGATTTCAGCGATATCAAAAGTAGCCAATAAGCAAAACTGCAAACCAGTTTGTTTATTGGCTACTTTTTGTTTTATCCAATTTGTCCCCTCTTTCCCAGTTCAACCACTTTGAGGTCACTCATTTTCCCTTCTGTTATATCTAAAGTCACAATTGTTCTCATCTTGTGAAACCCTTTGTGGCCAGCGGCACCCGGATTGATATGCAACAATTGCCTGTCCTTATCAGGAATTACTTTCAGTATATGAGAATGTCCACAAATAAATAAGTTTGGTTTTATTTCATCCAACCTTTTCTTGAGTTTAACTGTGTACTTAGGTGGATACCCTCCTATATGTGTTATCCATACCTTAATCCCTTCCACTTCAAAAATAGCATCTTCAGGTAAGTTCCACTTGACAGGACCCCCATCAATATTCCCAAAAACAGCACGGACAGGAGCCACCTTTTCTAAAGTATCCAATATATGCTGTTCACCTACATCGCCCGCATGCCATATTTCATCACATCCTTCGAAATGTCGCAAGATAGCTTCGTCTATATGGTCATGCGTATCCGAAATTATTCCAATCTTCATTGTCTCAATTACCTGTTGATCTCTATGATTTTTCTAAGATAAATTATGAACAGATAAGAAAAAAATAGGAATTGATCTAGGAGTAAAACAATGTGTAGCGCCTTGAAATAAGGAGAAGTATTTGTCAATGATTTATCATATAAAAAAAATGAAAAAAAATCCCTGTTAAATGTAAAGGGTACGCTAAAAAAGTATAGATTTGCACCGTTATTCGTAACACATGCGAGCTAAACAACGACTTTGGTCAAGGAAAATAAATAATTGAATACCATTAAACCTTATACCACAATGGCAGGTAAAAGAACTTTCACTATGATTAAGCCTGATGCATTCGGCGCAGGCAATACAGGGGCAATCATCAAAATGATTGAGGAAGCTGGTTTTAAACTTGTAGCAGGTAAGATCACTCACCTGACAAAAGAACTGGCAGGTAAGTTCTATGAAGTTCACAAGGAGAGACCTTTCTACGGAGAACTGTGTGACTTTATGAGCTCAGGTCCTATCATGGCAATCGTTCTTGAGAAAGATAATGCGGTTGAAGATTTCAGAAAACTGATTGGTGCTACTAACCCTGCAGAAGCTGCAGAAGGTACTATCAGAAAGGCATATGCAAAATCAGTAGGAGAGAATGCAGTACACGGTTCTGATTCAGATGAGAATGCTGCAATCGAGTCTTCTTTCTTCTTCAGCAAATTCGAAGAGATCGCTTAAGTCAGTTGAAGGGATTATCGTTGGGTAGTTTTTTTATCCGACATATTGAGCCTTTAACCTTGATTCAATAAACATCGCATAATAAAAGCCACGTTGTGTTCACAACGTGGCTTTTATTTTTTCTGTCAACCCTTCCCTTCTGTAAAGAATAAAGGTTCTAAACATACTACCTGTCTTTTATCTCCTACAGTATTGTAATAAACCTTGTATTTGTAGTAAACCATACAGATATATCAACTAAAAAAATATATGATTTAGTAATAATTATTGCCGTTAGTTGGTATAAAAAAAATTGATGTACCCACTTATTTGTTGTCAGATTTCTCGTTTTCTCAAAATTAATTGGGTGCAAATGGCAATAGAGGATTATTCATTTTTTAGTGTTGGGTGTAGTGTTAAATATAATGATTCATTATAAACAGCCTAAGATTTGCAATGTGCTATCCTAAATGTTGTGAATTTCGAAAGTGAATATATTAAGTGTTAGTTGGCTATTTATCAATCTGTTAATGGTTGTTTTTATTGTTAATTTGTTGTTAATGACAGAGTTATATGTGTATCTTTTTGTTATGTGTAAAATTATATATCAATATTATTACATTTTTTAACATAAAAATTGTTTTATAGGTATATTGTGTTGTAATTTGCCAACAAAGGTTAACACTTTTTATAGTATTCAAACTACCAATTCAATTCAATTATTTAAACTATGAGAAAAACGTTATTACTGTTGACGTTTGTGCTCGGCCTGTTCTCTATGGCCTTAGCGCAAGAGCGAACAGTGTCCGGCGTGGTTAAAGATGCTTCAGGCGAACCACTTCCAGGTGCAACTGTTCATGTAAAAGGATCAACAATAGGATCCGTTACCAATCTTGATGGAGAATTCAAACTCAATGTTCCAAATGATGCTTCTACATTGGTTTTTAGCTTAGTAGGTTTTTTATCGATTGAGCAGGAACTTGGAACGCAGTCACTTTTTGAATTAGTGATGGAGGAAGATGTTAAGCAACTTAATGAAGTTGTTGTAACAGGATATGGAGAGTTAGATAAGAAGAAGATTACAGGTTCAATTGCTACAGTAGACGCTAAGTTGATTGAGCAAGTACCAGTAGCGACATTTGATCAAATGATTCAAGGTCAAAGCCCTGGCCTGTATGTAAATGCTGGCTCAGGACAGCCGGGTGCCGCTGCTACTGTACGTATTCGTGGTAACGGGTCAATCAACGGTGGTAATGACCCACTTTACATTGTAGATGGTGTGCCGATCGAATCGGATGCCTTCACTACTTTGAATGCGAATGACTTTGCCTCTATTTCGGTATTGAAAGATGCTTCAGCAACTGCGCAGTATGGTTCACGTGGTGGTAACGGTGTAATCGTAATTACAACGAAAAAAGGAGCTATTGGTAAAACAAGAGTAAACTACAGATACCAGACAGGTTGGTCAAAAATCGGTGATATGGGTGTGGAAATGATGAACACTCAGGAGCGTTTGGCTTACGAAGAGATCATAAAGAGAGGTCCTGGATGGACATATTCATCTAACAATCCTGATGCACCAGATGATGCAGCTGAGAAATTGGCAGCTCTTAGAAATACGAATACTGACTGGGTGGATGCAGTAACTAGAATCGGTAGAACAGAAACTCATGAAGTTAATATTTCAGGAGGGGCTAAAGGTACTAGATTCTATGTGTCGGGTAACTATTTTGCGCAAGAAGGTGTAGCAGAAGGTTCTGATCTGGAAAGAATTACTGGTCGTTTCAATATTGACCACGAGTACAGTGATAAACTAAGATTCGGATTGTCTGCCAATGTGGGTAGATCAACTTCACAATATATCCCAAGTGAAGGGCTAAGTACAGCAAACCCATTTGTATTGGCTACAATTGATTATATGCCATACGACTCCATTCAAGTAACCAATCCTACTACAGGTGAGAAAGAGTATAAGCTGAGAGGCTTTGGTAGAAACCCTGTAGAAATGGTGGATACTTATATTGAGAAAATGAATGAGTTAAAGGCAATTGTCTCGACATACGTAGAGGCTGAGCTTTTCCCTAATGTGACAGCAAAATCAAAAATTGGTTTTGACTTCAGAAACAGAGAATACGAAGAGTGGGCAGATCCGGAAGGAACACTGAGTGCTTGGGGTAAAGAAGGTCAGGGTTTCTACAGTGCGACAAGTGCATCGAAGTTCCAGTACAACTGGGTGAACTCTGTACAGTGGGCAAAAACTATTGGCGACCACGACTTTGATGTAATGGCAGGTACTGAGATCTTAGAGAAGTCTTACAATAACTTTGACTACACTGGTTATGGTATCAATCCTAAACTGCCTCAAACACCAGCAGGTATAACACCAGGTACACCAGACAACAACCTGATCCCTGATGTGGGCGGTGAGAAGTGGAGAACAGCACTGATGTCTTACTTCGTGTTTGCTAACTATACATTTGACAAACGTTTCTCATTTCAGGGAACCGTAAGACGAGATGGATCTTCGAAGTTTGGTGATAATAACCAGTGGGCGATCTTCTGGTCAACAGGACTTTCTTACAACCTGACAGAAGAAGCATTCCTTCAAAGTGCTGAAAATATCAACCTGCTGAAAGTAAGAGCTTCTTACGGTACGGTGGGTAACCAAGATGATACTGACTTGTCTATTGAGCCTTTCCAAAAGAAAAGTGCATTTGGGTCTACTGTGTATGGCTCAGGGCAGGGTCTTGTACCTACAGTAATTGAATATCCGGATTTGAGTTGGGAGCAGTCAAGTAAGTTTAATGCTGGTATTGACTTCGGCTTCTTCCAAAATAAAGTAAGAGGTAGCTTAGATGTCTATAATGATATCACTTCAGCCCTATTTGTGGAACAGCAGCTATCTAGAACTTCAGGTTTTGATGATCTGGATATCAACGCTGGTAAGATGAGAAACAGAGGTATTGAGTTACAGTTAACGACAACAAATATTAGTTCAGCTACTGGTTTTAAGTGGGAAACAACGTTGAACTTTGGACACAACGATAACGAAATCTTAGACCTGGGACAGGTAGATGAATTCCTATTGGGGACTGGTATTGTTAGGGAAGGACTTCCATTGGGATCACACTATACTGTAGGTTGGGCTGGTGTTAACCCAGCTAACGGTCAGCCGCTTTATTATGACAAAGATGGTAACGTAACAACTGTTTATAGTAGTGCAAATGAGGTTGCTGATTGGGGTACATCTAATCCACCAAATGTTGGTGGTATCACTAACACTTTTTCTTACAAAGGACTGAGTCTTTCAGTGTTCTTTAACTTCCAGCAAGGTCACAGACTGTTCAATAACCAGTCGTACTTTATTGAAAACCACAATGTAGGCTACAACCAGTCAGCAGAGATGTTAGACCTGTGGCAAAAAGAAGGAGATATCACGAGTGTTCAAGGATTGGGTTATGCTAGAGAATTTACATCCAGAGATATCGAGGATGCTTCATTCCTGAGACTGAGAAATGTGAACCTGTCTTACACACTGCCATCTACAGCAATGAGTAAGCTGAAGTATTTCAGCTCAATCAGAGTGTATGCACAAGCGCAAAACCTGTACACTTGGACGAAGTTTACTGGATTTGACCCTGAGATTGGTAATAATATCGCTCAGTTCCAGTACCCTACGCCAAGAACTGCGACAGTGGGTGTAGACATTAGCTTCTAATATTTTCATCAGCTTGAATTAAAAAATATCGAAAATGAAGGGAATATCTAAATATATCTTGATCGCGGCATTGGGGCTATCAGCAGCTTCATGCGAAAGCGTAATTGATTTTGAACCTACAGATCAAATTGACAAGACAAAAGCTTTTACATCTGTAGATGATCTCGATGCAGCCATTGTAGGTGCTTATGCTATTATGCCTAAGACAACGCCTATAACGGTAAACGCCTATACAACTGACAATGCTAAGATGGCTGTTGGTGGTAGAAATATCGGTGTAACGAGTTATAACTGGAACTACACGCCGTCTGGTTCGACTGAACCAGCAGGTTGGGCAGGGTATTATCGTAGTGTCAATGCTGTAAACGTAGCATTGGATGCGATGCAACAGCTGACAATTCCTGTCTCTGACTCTGAGCGTTACGACTACTTGAAAGGAGAAGCAATGGCAGTAAGAGCACTGGCGCACTTTAACTTGTTTCAGGCTTACGCAGCAAGCTACACAGATGATAGTAAACTGGCAGTGCCCTATATGTTGGTGTCTGAAATTGCGCAACCTGCTCGTTTGACGGTTGGTGAGTTTATGACAAAGCTTGATCAAGACCTAGAGCAGGCTTACCAGTTGATGAATGGTAATGAGTCAGTTGAGTCAATTAACACTAGAATGTCAGCATTGGCAGTAAAAGCGCTTGAGGCAAGAGTAGCACTTTATAGAGAGGACTATGACAGAGCTGTTGCAGCGGCAACTGCGGTCTTATCAGTAGTAACAGTTACAGATGCAGCAGGGTTTACCGCTATGTTTGAGCAAGGAGCAGATGATGAGATTATCTTTAAGTTTAGAATGTCAGATCCGCTGAGCAAGGTGGGTAATGTATTCCAAGATAATGGTGGAACCCTTAACTTTGTCGCTTCTAACGACTTAGACTTGGCATTCGCTCAAAACTACGCAGACGATGCTTCACTAGACGTTCGTTATGGTGTAACGCTTAAAATGAATCCAGCAGATGCATCACAACAGCTGATTGGTAAGTACATGTCAGCTGATGCAACGGAAATTCTTTTGACGGATGTAAACGTATTCAGAGCATCAGATATCCTGCTGATTAGAGCAGAGGCTAACGCACAACTGGGAAGTGCTGCAGCAGCTCAAGCTGACTTGAACGAGTTGAGAGCAAAGCGTATTGAAGGCTTTACAGACCAAGCTGAAACAGGTAACATCCTGTTGGATGCAATTGCTCAGCAGAGAAGATTAGAGCTGGCTTACGAAGGCCACCGCTTCTACGACCTGAGAAGAACAGGGAAGTCGATCGTAAGAGGAGATGTGACGTTTGAAACGACACCAACTACTTTGGTGGCTGGTGATCATCGATTTGTATTTCCGATTCCAGAATCGGAAATAAATGCAAACGAGAATATGACGCAGAACGACAAATACGACGGTAACTAGAAAATGAAACGACAGCTGTGGCGGCAACAACTTGTTACAGCTGTCTATTGATGGTAATTTCAAACAGATTTCAATGATGAACAAGAATATATTAAAGTACTTGCTCTATGTGCTTTCGCTGGCTTTCGTGCTGACTTCTTGTGGAGAAGACGAAGACCTGATATTGTCTGAAAGCGAAAATTTTGTCTCTTTTGACCTGCAAAAAGGAGCACTGGCTGAAATGGCTGAAGATGGCTCTGCTATTGAGGTGAAAGTAATCATGGCTTATGCAAGAGCTACTGATACAAAAGTAATACTAGAAGTAACTCCTGCTGACGGAACCGTAGAAGGTGTGGACTTTAATGTGCCAGTAAAAGAGGTGATTATCCCTGCGGGAGCTTTCAGCACAATGGTTACAGTAGAGCCTGTTGACAATGATATCTACAACAAAGGAAGCAGGTCTTTCACTGTGTCTATTGTTTCAGTTGAAGGAGAGGGTGTGTCTCTGTTAGCCAACAATGTGGATGCTGCTTGGACAGTGAACATCAAGGACAATGAGCACCCACTGGCGGTAGTTCTAGGTGACTACGAAGTAACTGCTGTTTCAGCGTATGCAGAAGATCCATTTACTTACAATGCTTCTATTTCTCCTGATACACAAGATGAATCAAAAGTTTGGTTGTCAAACTTCTTTGACTTTGGCTTTGCTGCTGTTGAAGGCACCGTTGATATAGCTAATGGTACAATCACCATTAAGATGGGGCAAAAACTAGGAGATCATCCAGACTATGGTGAAATTAAAATACTAGGTGAAGGTGATGTATTAGTAGGGACATTTGATGAAAATGGAACTATTACTTTTGATACTCCGACATCAGCAACGGTTGCTGCTGGTAATTTTGAGAAGCTTAACAGTTCAGTTTGGACGAAGCAATAGTACATAGCAATCGTTATAATAAGGCTACCTATATGGGTAGCCTTTTTTTGATATAAGCAAAATCTAAAACATTATAATATTATCATTTAACCCCATAAGTCATGAAAAAACATCTAATCTTTTTATTCCTGTCTTTTGTTGTATCTCCTGTTACTTTTGCCCAAAATCTTGTAGTGGATATGATAGATCCGTACGCTCAGAATGTATCTCTGATATATGGTAACAAAGAGCTCTCAAAAATTGAAGGAACGCCTTTTTTTTCGGAGATATGGCTACTAGGTACTATGAAACTCAAGTCAGGTGAAGTGTTTACGGAGGTATCTATGAATTATAATGTATACAATGATGAGCTTCATATCATGAGAAAGGACAAAGAAATTGTGGTGCCTAAAAAGCAGCTGCAGGCCTTCGCTTTCGAACTTCCTTCCCTTTGTGAATTTGAAAAGGTAACTGTTGGAGGAACCCAAAAATGGATGCAAAAAATTTACATGGGAGAAGTACAGGTATACAGACAGTATACTAGAAGACTGAACTTGTATGATGAGGTGCAAAATGGTGGATATGGGGCACAAAAGAAGGATGCTTTTGGTGAACTGGAGGATACTTTTTGGGTCAGAACCCAAGAAGGGGCAGAACTGAAAGAAGTAAGAATGAATAAAAGCACTATCTATAGCCTTTACCCAAATCAGAAGAATGAAATTAAGTCCTATATGTCAAAGCATAAAAAATGCTTGAAAGATATGGGGCAAATGGCAGAACTATTTGCCTACTGTGAAGGACTGCAATAGTTGTGGTGTATTTTACTATTCGTTAGCTGAAATAAGTAATAGGTTGTTAGGTCATTATATTTAATTTTCTCACACATTAGTACTTTACATGAATCATGGTTGATTATGTCGAGTAAACGCACAGCTAAACTAACCTGGTATGAACAAATTTACTTTACTAACAATGCTTTCACTGTGCATATTCAATTTTAAAGGGTATGCACAAAACAAGCCTATAGAAAGAATTTCGTCAGAGTATGCATCCACATATAGTGAAGAGCAGAAAAAGATCTCAGCGTATTTGAGCCGTACAGGCAAAAAAGATTATATAGAACTACAAGGAGGGGAGAGGGCCTACATAAGAAGGATTGATGAGAATGGAAAACCTACTTATATCAAAAGTTATAATGCAGAGGCTGCTATTACTACAGGAGCGGCTTTTATTATAAAAGGAGGAACTTTTGATATGGGTGTTGATGGTAGTGGGATGAGTGCAGGCGTATGGGAAATTGGAGATCCTAACTTTTCTCATCAAGAGTTAATAGGGCATATAAAGAATGTTGATGGTCAAAGTTCTAGAAAATCGCCTTCGGAACAAAATCATGCCACTCATGTGATGGGTACAATTGCAGCTTCTGGAGTATATGCTCAAGCCAAAGGAATGGCTCCAAAAGCACAAATATTGGCATATAACTCATCTAGTGATCATGCTGAAATGGCAAAAGCAGCTTCTGAGGGATTACTGATTTCTAATCATTCATATGGAGCAGTTACAGGTTGGGAAGGAGATACTTGGTATGGAGATAAAGGTATTAGTGTAGAAGAAGATTACAGGTTTGGGTTTTATAGTCAGGATGCCAAAAACTTGGATAAGATTGCATACAATGCCCCGAACTATCTAATTGTTTGGGCTGCAGGCAATGACCGAGGTAACAAACCTTCATCAACGATAATTGAGCCTGATGTCTTGACAAGGTCAGATGGACCGTATGACTGTATTGGTCCTGAGGCCGTCGCCAAAAATATTCTTACGGTAGGTGCTGTTAGCCATGTTTTGAATTATAATGGCCCCACTAGTGTAAAGATGAGTTCATTTAGTAGTTGGGGACCAACTGACGATGGGCGAATTAAACCAGATATTGTTGCCAATGGGATAGCTGTATTGTCTAGTGGGGCTGGTCCTACGAATGGAAGTGGTGAACTTGAATTACAAAATGATTATTACTATACTTCTCAAGGTACATCAATGGCAGCTCCTAATGCTGCAGGGTCTTTACTATTACTACAAGAGCTTTACCAACGGTTCTATAAAAAGCCAATGACAGCAGCTAGTTTAAAGGCTTTGGCTATTCATACAGCAAAAGAAGCTGGAGACTACCCTGGGCCGGATTATAGCTTTGGATGGGGGTTGTTAGATGTTGAAAATGCAGCAAAAGTTATTAGTAACTTAAATGGAAATGAATATCAACTGGAAGAAAAAGTTCTAAAAAACGAAGAAACCTTTGAAACGACTGTGACATCCGATGGAATGACCCCTTTAACAGTAACGTTGAGTTGGACTGATGTTCCAGGTACTCCAACATCGAATCAATTGGACCCAGAAACACCTATGTTGGTGAATGATTTAGATGTCAGGGTTTACGATGAAAGTGATAATGAGTATTTCCCGTGGATTAGACAAGGAATTCCGTTTTATAATGCAGCTCAAAAAGGGGATAATACAGTTGATAATGTAGAGAAAATTGAAATAGGAGTTCCACAAGCAGGAAC
Source organism: Limibacter armeniacum (assembly GCF_036880985.1). Classification (NCBI taxonomy): domain Bacteria; kingdom Pseudomonadati; phylum Bacteroidota; class Cytophagia; order Cytophagales; family Flammeovirgaceae; genus Limibacter; species Limibacter armeniacum. Next base: position 2,047,419 of record NZ_JBAJNO010000009.1, on the reverse strand, counting down.
ATATCGGATAGTAGTATCTCATAAAAATACACTTACTGATAATCAGCAAGCATTTTCACTGATTATAACATCATCAACTCCTGAAAGTACCGCTAATACATATTATTGGTTGGGGGGAGATAATAATTGGGAAGATCCAGAAAATTGGTCTCTTGAAAGTCATGGAGAAAGTGTTGGTAGTATTCCTAGTGCTGGTAGCAATGTGGTATTTGATCAAGGGGTGGGAGCAATTACTTTACCTGAAAGTATAGAGTTAGGTAATGTATATATATATGATAGTGCTTCAATTGACTTTCAAGTAAATAAAACAGTAGTTATTAAAGGTAGTATTTTTAACTACACATCAACATCAACTTTCAAAGGAGATGGCAAAGTAATATTGGTTGCTAATCAAGCTAATAGCCAAATGCTTTCAGAAAATGCACATATTTTTTCATCTGGAGGAGTGGAGTTTACATCTGACATCCCAAATGCTCAATGGGTTTTGTCAGATAGTCTAATAGCACAGAGAGTTTTGATTAGTGGAGTGTCTATAGAATTAGGAGGAAAAGTAATTGTAGTTGACTCTTTAGAGATAGACGTAAAGGACACAGATCTTGTAAAGACAAATCAGAGTACGAGGCTTCATGTGAAAAAAGACCTCTCTGTGACGAACGGAAAAATAAATATTCAAGGTAGACTTTATGCTGAAGGCGAGTTTACAATATCAGCACCAGCTTCAACATTTGGAGACTTTTATGTGAATACAAATACGTCAGTAATGACAGGATTGTCTTTTGATAAACTTTTAATAGAAGCTGGAGTGTCACTCAATTTTCCTGAAGGAGACACTATAAAAGTGAACTCTTTGATTTCAAAAGGGACTGACACAAGTCCTGTATCATTGACAGCAGCCTCTGAGTCTATATTGTATAGTGATAAGGAAAGAAGGCTTTGTAATGACTTTTTAGAAATAAGTAACGTCAAAGCAGTTGGTTCAACACAGTTTGTTAGTGGTAATAATAGTAGTTTGACAAATGCTGATGGTTGGGTAAATAAGGATTGTTCAGATCTATTATTTGCTGACTTTGAGTTGAGTTACACTTGTACTGAAGGACTTGTTAAGGTTACAGATTTAAGTACAGGAAACCCAGAAAAATGGAACTGGGAGTTGCTTCAGGAAGGTGTTGTTGTAGCAACTTATAAAGGTAGTATACCTGATATTATTGTAAATGATATAGGTACCTATACACTCAAATCAATACTTGAGAAAGGGAGTGAAATGGTATCAATGGAAAAGAGCTTTGATGTTATAGCTAATACACTGACAGTTCCAGTTCTTACATACGATGGGACAGTATTGAGATTTACTGCTCAATCAGGTGCTAAGATAAAGTGGTATTTAGATGGAGAAGAAATAGAAGGTGCTACATTAAATTTTTACATAAACGACACTGCCTTATCAGGAGATTTTTATGTAGTGTTAAGTGATGATAAGTGTCAAGTTGTATCAGATACTTATACTGTTGAAGAGGTATTGGCTATTGATAATGATTTTCAAGAGATGAGTGTGTCATTAATACCCAATCCAGCTGTAAATACGGTGAGCATAAAAGCAGTATCAGAATATCAAGGGATAGTAAAAATAAAAATGTTTGATATAACTGGAACCCCAATCTGGGATACAAGAGTAGATAAAAGTACAACAGTACTTAATGAAGTGTGGAATTGTTCAGAGCTTTCATCTGGTATTTATTTGGTTAAAATAGCTATGGGAGAGAGGGTTATGACATATAGGTTTGTGAAATTGTAGTTATTATAAATTAGTTCTTTTTGAAGAAAAGGTGAGTCACTCCATTTTTATATGGAGTGACTTTTTTATTTCACTTACTTGGATACTGTTTAGTTTAGTGTGTTCTAAAAACAGCGCCTATTGATGATGAACTGGATAAAAAATGGAACATTAGAAGTTTAAATTCTTATTAGAGCAGTGTTATCTCTAAAGTAAAGTTATATAATGATCTAATTTCACCTCACCCTTATATGTTTGTGCTTTTGTTTGTGTGATGAGTGTTATTATTGTAATAAAAGTTAAAATAATTGAATTTATTTTTTGAAAAATCAAAGATACTATTGTATTATTGGATGTATTAACAATTGTTAATATCAATTATCTATCTATCTACTATTTCAATTCAATTATTTAACAATGAGAAAAACGTTATTACTGTTGACGTTTGTGCTCGGGCTGCTTTCTATTGCCTTTGCACAAGAGCGTACAGTATCTGGTGTGGTGAGGACTGCATCAGGGGAGACCCTTCCCGGTACTACTGTACAAGTAAAAGGTGCTACAATTGGCGCCGTGACAAATCTTGATGGTGCATTTAAATTGACAATCCCTCCAAATGCTACAGTACTTTTGTTTCGGTTAGTTGGGTACGCAACTGTCGAACAAGAAATAGGTTCTAAAACTACTTTTGAGATAACCTTGAAAGAAGATATTCAGCAGCTAAATGAAGTTGTTGTAACTGCATTTGGTGTGTCTAGAGACAAAAGAGCACTTTCTTACGCTGTTCAAACTGTAGACTCTAATGAAATTTTAGCGGCTAAGGAAACGAACGTCGTAAGTGCTTTATCAGGTAAAGTAGCAGGTGTGCAGATTACACAATCGTCTGGAGCTGCAGGTGGAGGTTCTTATATCAAGATTCGTGGTAACTCTTCTCTGACAGGTAATAACCAGCCACTTTTTGTTGTTGATGGAGTACCTGTTAACAACTCTATGAACTTTACGGAAGACCCAAGAAGTGGAGCCGCAGAGTCCAACCGTTTGATTGACCTTAACCCTGATGATATCGCAGAAGTTACTGTACTTAAAGGTGGTTCTGCTGCTGCACTCTATGGTTCAAGAGCTGCCAACGGTGTAGTAATGATTACAACAAAGAAAGGAAGCAGGGGACAAAAGTTAACAGCAAATTATGCTTATACTGTTGAGGCTTCAAAAGTAAACAAACTGCCAGAATTACAGACAGAATATTCTCAAGGTTGGGGTGGGGTATATGCTGCTCCAGAAACAGGAGATCCATTTTCATGGGGTGCAAAGATTTCTAGTGATGCTTCTTTAAACTCATATAATAATGCTGAGAACTTTTTCCAGACAGGTTTGAAACAAGAGCACTCATTCAATGTAGCAGGTGGAAATGAAGTAGCTAGTATTTTTGCTTCCGTATCGAGATTGGATCAAGAAGGTATTGTGCCAACAAATACATTTGAAAGAACTTCAGCAAGAGTAACAACTCAAGCTAGACTATCTGAAATGTTTGAGTTGACAGCCTCTGCAAATTATACTAATTCATCTGGTAGAAGAATCCAGCAGGGCTCTAATACTTCAGGTTTGATGCTAGGCCTCCTAAGAACAGCTCCTTCATTTGACAACTCTAATGGAGCTTCTGATCCAACAGATCCTTCTGCTTATCTAAACCCAGATGGTACACAACGTAATTACCGTGGTGGTGGTGGTTATGACAACCCTTACTGGACTATTAACCAGACTCCATTGTTGGATAATGTAAACCGTATCATGGGATATACAAAACTGGATTTTAAGCCAATTGAAAAAGTGACAGTTACTTACAGAATTGGTGTAGATACATATTCAGATAAAAGAAAGCAGGTATTCCCAATCAATTCTAGAACTGTTCCAGCAGGTAGGTTAATCAATTATGATATCTTCAACACAGAAATTACTTCAGACTTGTTCGTTAATTACTCTGACAGGTTTATGGATGATTTCGGTGTAAATGTAATGGTTGGTCATAGTTTGAACCACAGACAGAATGCATCCAACAGAGTACAAGGTGAAGGGTTGGTAATCGGTGAGTTTTACAATATGTCCAATGCTGCTACAATAAGTACTACTGAAGATGAATATACAATCAGAACTGTAGGTAGTTTTATTGATGCCAATTTTGATTATAAAAACACCTTTTTCTTTGGAGCTTCATTGAGAAGAGATGTTGCTTCAACTTTTGGCGCAGCTACTGATAACTCCTTCATTTACCCAGCACTTTCTGCAGGTATTGTGTTCTCAGAATTATTGCCTGAAAATGGCATTATTTCTTACGGTAAAGTAAGAGCAAACATGGCTGAGGTGGGTAACCAGCCACCTGCATATGTAACTAAAACTTACTTCAATTCTGCATCTCCTTATAGTGGTTGGATTGATGGTTTTGAGTTTCCATTTGGTGATGCAATTGGTTATACACAATCAAATGTATTGGGTAATGCCTACCTGAAGCCTGAAAAAGTAACAGTTAAAGAGGTTGGTTTAGAAATGAACTTCTTAGAAAATAGAATTGGCTTTGACGTGACAGGGTATGTGAAGAAGTCTGAAGACCTAATCATTGCAGTTCCTGTAGCTGGTACATCAGGTTTTGAAAATACGTACATGAATGCAGGTGTTATGGAGAATAAAGGTATTGAAGTAGCATTCCATGCCACTCCACTTCAAACTGCAACTGGTTTCACATGGGATATGAATGTGAACTTTACTAAGAATAAAAATGAGGTAATTGAACTAGCTGATGGAGTGGATGTTGTCAGCCTTCCTTATGGTTTCTCTGGTGCAAACCAAAGATTGGTAAAAGGTGAAGCATATGGTACTTTATATGGCTCTGTATGGGAAAGAGATGAAAATGGAAATGTACTGGTAGATCTAAATGGAGTCCCAAAAGTAGCTGCAGGTGAAGAAATCATTGGTGATCCGAACCCAGATTGGTTGATGGGTATCAGAAATACGCTTTCTTATAAGGGTTTCTCTATTTCTGCTTTAATTGATATTAGACAAGGAGGAGATATATGGAATGGTACAAGGGGTGCATTGAATTACTTTGGTACATCTGCAGAAACTGCTGAAGGTAGAGGTTCTCAATTTGTATTCGAAGGTGTGTATGCAGAGTCAGGTGCTACTGCTGATGATAAAGAAGTTGTAGCAGGAGATGTGAATGCCACCCCTATCACTAAAGATGAGACATGGTATGCTACTGGCCCTGGTTCAGGCTTTACAGGTCCTTCAGAGCAGTTTATCGAAGATGGTAGCTGGGTAAGGTTGAGAGAACTGAGCTTGAACTATAAGGTTCCGACTTCTTTGGTTTCAAATATCCCTGGAGTATCAGGTGCGAACATTACAATCACTGGTCGTAACCTGTGGCTGCACACGGATTACCAAGGTGTAGACCCTGAAACTAACTTGGGTGGTGCTATCAATGCTCAAGGTGCAGATTACTTCAATATGCCATCAACTAAAGGTGTATCAGCAACAGTAAGGTTGACATTTTAAGTGTAAAAGGTGATTGAGTAAATGAGAGGCAAAGAAGCTTTCTTATTTAAGAAGAGATGGATTTATGCACTAATTGACAAAGTGAAACAAAATGAAAAAGATCAATAAATTATTATTTGTGTTTGCGCTAGCAACCTCTACAATGTTTGGAGGATGTGACAGCTTCGTAGAAGGGTATGAAGATGACCCTACGCGTCCACTTTCAGTTGGTATGGATGTGACACTGAGTAGTGCTCAATCCTATACAATATATGTTCAGTCTGATGATATAGCTAGGTTCACAGCAATTGTGATGCAGCAAGTAACAGGAGCTGACCGTCAATTCTTGGCAGCACAACGTTACAATATTCAAAGAGGGGACTTCGATACACCTTGGTCATTTAATGGGTATTCAGGTGCTATGCAAGACTTGAAAAACCTAATGATACAGGCAGAAGGACAGAGCTCACCTCATTACTCAGGTGTTGCTAAGGTATTAATGGCTGTAAACTTAGGGGTATTAACAGATGCTTTTGGTGATATTCCTTATTCTGAGGCTTTTCAAGGAGTTGAAAACTTAAAGCCAAAGTTTGATTCTCAGGAGAGTATTTATACAGAAATCCAATCTTTGCTTGATGGAGCCATCGCTGACTTAAAGAAAGAAAGTGTATTGTCTCCAGCCGCAGATGACCTGATATATGGTGGAGACCTTGCAAAGTGGGAAATGTTTGCTTATGGTTTGAAAGCAAGGTATTTGAATCATCTTTCAAAACTATCTCAGTACGATGCTAATGCAGTATTATCTGCTCTATCAAAATCGTTTGCGACAAATGAGGATGATGCACAGTTTGTCTTTATGTCTTCAACGCTTCAGTCAAACCCATGGAATCAATTCTTGGTGCAAAGAGAGGGTTATATAGCCTTAGAAGGTTATATGTATGATATGATGGCCGAAAAGGCAGATCCGAGAGCTCCATTATATGGTGAAGGTGGTTTCTATTTTCAGGCAACCTCACCAATCCCAATGATGACATATGTTGAAGCTAAATTTATTGAGGCAGAAGCACTACTTTCACAAGGTAAAACAGTCGAGGCAGAAACTGCTTTTCAAGCAGCTGTAAGAGCTAATATGGAGAAAGTAGGAGTAGATACTGCTGATATTGAGACTTATATGACTGCTCATGGTTCATTTACTGCAGGTACTGAACTAGAGCAATTAATGGAAGAGAAATACGTGGCAATGTTCACACACCCTGAGTCTTGGGTTGACTGGAGAAGGTCTGGAGTTCCATCAATTGTAGCTCCAGCAAACTCAGAGCTGTCAGGAGGTCAGATCCCTAGAAGGTTTCCTTACGCTGAATCAGAGTACTTATATAATTCTCAAAATGTACCTGAATTAGATAAAGAAGCTGGCCTTACCCAAAGAATGTGGTGGGATAAATAAGCGATATAAGTGTCAATTAATTTCATAGTTTGAATAAAAGAGGCTATTCCATTTTGGAATAGCCTCTTATTTTTTGAAAACCAGTGGTTATAACATCTAGCTTTAGTGGTTAAGTGTCATAAGGTGACTTTTGTAAAAGACTCCTATAGTGCCATTTTTAATAGTTAAAATTAAATAAATGTAAATATTCCGCTTATAGGTGATTATACATGTATATGTACTTATTGTATTGTGAATAATGAAATAAAATATATTTATAATGACATTTTTTGATATAAAATATTGACAATAATGTATTGTAATTGTATTATTGTTGCAACTAGTTAACAATTATTTAATTTCTATCTATTCCAAACTCAATTTTCTAACTATGAGAAAATCTCTATTACTGTTGACACTTGTGCTTGGGCTGTTTTCAATGGCTTTAGCTCAAGAACGAACAGTTTCCGGTGTGGTGAAAGATGATTTAGGAGAGCCACTTCCAGGAACTACTGTACAAATCAAAGGTTCATCTTTAGGTGCAGTTACAGACCTAGATGGTGCTTTTAAACTGACTATCCCTAAAGAAGCTGAGACATTAATTTTTCGCTTAGTAGGCTTCGAAACAATCGAACAAACAATCGGAACACAAACGACTTTTAGTGTTACTTTGAAAGAAGATGTACAACAACTTGGTGAAGTTGTGGTAACAGCTTTAGGTATATCAAGAGACGAGCGTTCTTTAGGATACGCTGTTCAGAAAGTTGGGGGAGAAGGACTCCAGCAGGTGAAAGACCAGAACGTTATTAACTCACTAAATGGTAAAGTTGCTGGTGTACAAATTAAAGGAGCTTCTGGTAACATTGGTGGTTCTGCAAATATCAATATCCGTGGTATTTCATCTATCATGGGTAATAACCAACCTTTATTTGTAATTGATGGAACCCCTATCTCTAACAGATCATTTTCTGATGGTGATCAGGCTGTAGGTTCAGGTGGTTTTGACTATGGTAATGCTGCAGCTGACTTGAATGCTGATGATATAGAATCAGTAACAGTACTGAAAGGTGCTTCGGCTTCAGCACTTTATGGTTCTAGAGCTGCCAATGGTGTAATTATGATTACAACTAAAAAGGGCAGTGGTAAGAAAGGTATCGGTGTTGAGGTAAACTCTAACGTGACTTTCGACAAGGTATATATTATGCCAAGCTACCAAAACGTATATGGTGGTGGTTACTCTCAAGAGTTCTCTACATTTAAATTTGACCCAGAACAACACCCTGCTGAATGGTCAGCCTTTGATGGTCAAAAGTTAGTAGACTATGGTGCGGATGAAAGCTGGGGTCCTAAGATGGACGGTACTTTGGTAAGACACTGGGATAGCTGGTTTGAAGGTGAAAACTTTGGGGAACTAAGACCATTTGAGGCTAACCCTGACAATGTAAGAAGCTTCTTTGAGACTGGTGTAACAGCTACAAACAACGTAGCGCTAACAGGTAGTTCAGATAAAGGGTCATTCAGACTTTCACTGACGAATATGAATGTACAAGGTACATTCCCAGGTTCAACGCTAAATAAGAACACGATTAGCTTCAATGGTAACCAGAAGTTGAGTGATAAGCTGACTGCCAATGTAAGTATGAACTATTTGGCTCAGCATGCATATGGAAGACCAAGAAATGGTTATGACTTCTACCAAGGACGTAATGTGGTAACTAACTTTAACCAGTGGTTCCAACGTCAATTGGATTTTGATCGCCTGAAAAATAACTATGAAGGACCGACAGGTGATGCAAGATCTTGGAATATTCAAGGTCCAACAAACTCACAGCCTGCTTATTGGGATAACCCTTATTGGGTGATCAATAAGAACTATACAGAGGACTGGAGAGATCGTGTATACGGTAATGTAGGTTTGACATATGAGATCAATGACTACTTGAAACTTTCGGCAATTGGTAGAACTGACTTCTACACTATGAGAATTGAAGATAGAATTGCTACAGGTTCACTAGTACTTGATCGTTACAGTGAGGATGTAATCACAGAGATGGAAAACAACTATGAGGCATTACTGCAGTTTAACAAAGATCTGACAAATGACCTTTCTCTTTCAGCGAACTTGGGTGCAAACATTCGTACCAACCAATACCACAAGAACGCAATGGCAACAGAAGGTGGTCTGACAGTACCGAACTATTTCAATATGGATGGCTCTAAAGACCGTCCTACATTGACGGACTCATTCAAAGAAAAGCAAGTAAACTCGCTGTATGCAACTGCATCATTTGGTTATAAGCATATGCTATATGTGGATGCATCGTTCAGACAGGACTGGTTCTCTACACTTCCAGTAGACAACAATACAGTATCTTATCCGGCAGTTTCCACTTCATTTGTGTTCTCTGAATTACTTGACACTGATATCATTTCATTCGGTAAGGTAAGAGCAAACTGGGGTATGACAGGTAACGATACAGATGCATACAGACTGTATAAAGTGTTTGGTGCTAATAACCCATTCGGTAATAACCCTATGGTATACACACCAAATGAAATCCTGAATCCTTTCTTGAAACCAGAAATTACAGAAGAAATAGAGTTTGGTTTGGATATGCGTTTCTTAAGTGGTAGAGCTGGTTTTGATATTGCTTACTATGACCGTGCTTCTCGTGACCAAATTATTCCTCTTTCAGTATCAGGTGCAACAGGGTATTCTGATGCATGGGTAAATGCTGGTTTGGTAACGAACAAAGGTATTGAGGCATCAATCAGTGCTACACCGATTGAAACTCCTGACTTTAAGTGGGGAGTGACAATTAACTATGCTAAGAACAAAAACGAAGTAGTTGAACTGTATCAAGACCTAGATAACATCGTGCTTGGTAGCTGGGGGCCTTCAATTAATGCGAAAGTAGGTTCTCCTTATGGTACTTTTGTGACAGATGGATTTGATTACTTCCAGGCAACTGATGCTGATGGCAACCCAGTTGATCACCCATCAAATGGTAAGAGAATCATTGATTTGAGTGTAGATGAAGATGGGGTTGAAGATGAGAGTAAAGCTTTATATGCTAGAACTACTAATAACACATATGGTACATACTTGCCAGACTTCACAGGTGGTATCTCTAACTCATTCTCATACAAAGGTATTCAATTGAATGCATTGATTGACTTTCAAAAAGGAGGCTTAGTGTATTCAGTTACTAACCGTTACGGTGAGTACTCGGGCCTTCTAGAAAGCACAGCAGTTATTAATGATAAAGGTCAGAATGTGAGAGATGCTATTGCAGACGGTGGTGGTGTGAAGATAGAAGGAGTTGATGAAGATGGTAATGATGTAGTTAGATATGTTGATGCAAAAGCGTACTTCAAATCTTTAGCTACTAGAAGAGAAAACTACCTGTATGATGCTTCTTATGTGAAACTGAGAGAGGTATCTCTTTCATATGCATTGCCTAAGCAACTGATTTCAAATACGCCATTCCAAGCAGTATCTGTTGCAGTAGTAGGTAGAAACCTGTGGTTGATCCATAGTAATGCACCAAACATTGATCCTGAAGCAACTCTTGGAGCCTCTAATATTCAAGGTTTTGAGAATGGTCAGATTCCTTCAACAAGATCTATTGGTTTCAATGTAAACCTGAAATTCTAATTGTTTGAATTAATTGAATTGGAGGGAGGGCTAGTTTTAGTCCTCCAACCACTAGAATTTCTAACTTATTTAGATAACGAAATACATGATGACTATAAATAATATCAAAAAGGTATTGGTAGCAGGGTCACTCCTGTTGTCAGTATCAGCTTGCGATCATTTCGAAGAGATGAACGTGGACCCTACGAAGCCTGCAAAAACACCAACATCTTACTTGTTGACTCAGTCGCAAAAAAGTTTGGTGGACTTACTGTTTGATATGTCTATTGCTTCTTTCAGTGATTTCGGTAACCACTATGCTCAGTTACTGTCAGCAGGTTCTTATACAGATGTGTCAAACTATCAGACAGTTGAATCAAGTTTTTATTCTTTCTATACTGGAGGCTTGAATGATCTTGAGCAAATTATCCAGCTGAATACCGATGAGACGACACTTGTTGATGCACAAGCATCTGGTAGTAATGAGAACCAGATCGCAGTAGCCAAGATTTTGCAATCATGGGCATTCCACAATGTAACGGATATTTGGGGCGCAGTTCCTTACTCTGAAGCACTGAAAGGTAATGAGGTATTTAAGCCTAAATATGATAGCCAAAAAGAGATCTATAAAGGTATTTTGGAGACTTTGTCTGCATCTGTTGATATGATTGATACAGGTACTGCTATTGAGGGGGATATCATCTTTGGTGGTGATATGACAAAATGGAAAAAGTTTGCCAACTCACTCATTATGAGAATAGCAATGAGAGCTGCTGAAGCATCAGGTGCTGATTTTGATGCCAAAGCTTACTTTGCTGCTGCTGCTGCAGATGCTATTGCATCAAATGCGGACAATGCACAACTGGTTTATGATGCAGCTGCTGCTAACTCAAACCCATACTATCAGTGGATTACACTACAAGGACGTCGTGATTATTATGTGTCAGATCGTTTGATGAGTAAACTGAAGGATGTAGTTAATCCAAGTGATGCTACTATGATGATGGATGACCCAAGGTTAACTTACTACGCACAACCATCTGCTTCAGGTAGTATTTATGCTGGTATGCCGTATGGTAATGCGCAAGGTGAAGTAACTGGTGATGCATTGGACCAATATTCTTTCCCAGGTAAGGATTTTGTAAGTGCTACATCTCCATTTGTACTGATGGATTATGCTGAGGTAGAATTCCTGATGGCTGAAGCTGTAAAACGTGGATGGGTTTCTGGTAATGCAGAAGATCACTATAACACAGCGGTGAAAGCAGCAATTACTCAGTATAATACAGGGATAACAGAGGCTGAATTAGATGACTACTTAACGTATATCCCTTATGATGATGCGAATTGGGAGGAATCAATCCATGAGCAGAAGTGGGTAGCATTCTATATGCAAGGTCTTCAGGCATGGGCTGAGCAAAGAAGAACTAACTTCCCTGCTCTCGCACCATCACCAAATGCATCTGAAGGTAGAACAATTCCGGCAAGAAGGGTTTATGCTCAGAACGAGTTTGACTTGAACGGAGAAAACCTTGCAACAGGTATTGAAATGAATGGCGGTAACGATTATAACACTAAATTGTGGTGGGATATTGACTAAGCGTTAGCTTTTATATATAGAACCGGATCTCTTTTAGAGGTCCGGTTTTTTTACTTTAACCCAAAATATCAAATGAAGAACTTAACAAGATACTTACTTACGCTAATGACTGTTGTTTTTTGTACTTATTCATATGGACAGATTAATACACCAATTATTAGAGGAAGCCTTACAAACCCTGCCTTAATGAAAATCAGGTCTAAAAAAGCAGATGTCAAAACAGAAGGACATTACTTTATTGAGCCTGAATGGTATGTAGGAACTGTCAATTTTTCAAAAGGAGAACAGGTAGTAGGTTATCCTTTACGTTATCACTTGGAAGATGATGAGTTGGAAATTAAAGTGGAAGATGAAGTCAAAGTAGCATCTCCAAAGCAGATTGAGTCATTTGAGTGGACATTGAAAGATGGAACGAAACAGTATTTTAGGGTACTGGATGGATATAGTCTAGAAGGTGTTCCATTGGTCAATAAGTTGGCGCAGGTATTAACTGAAGGAGAAATGTCAGCTTATAAGCTTTATAAACTTAAAAAGGTGACTCGTGACAATATGCTGACTCAACAACATCCTGATGCAGTCAAATCTGAGATTGTTACTTATAAGACCAATTACCTAGCAGTAGGGGAAGAACTGCTTGAAGTAAAAAAGAGTAAAAAGAAGATGTTAGCGTTTTTTGGCTCTTTAGAGAAAGAGATGGAAAGTTATATTAAAAAGAAAAAGTTGAGTTTTGGTAATGACCATGAGTTGGTCGCAATCATTAGTCACTATAATCAGTTGAAAGGAAGTACGAAAAACCAATAATTAAAAAGCCATCAGGAAAGTCGCTCCTGATGGCTTTTTAGTAGTAGAAATTAACCCACCACCATAGTTTTTATATTCACAAACTCCTTAATTCCATAAGCTGAAAGCTCCCTTCCGTAGCCAGACTTTTTAGTTCCTCCAAAAGGTAGTCTTGGATCTGACTTTACAATATGGTTAACGCTGATCGTACCGGCTTCTACCATACTGGCAAGTTGAAATCCTTTCGTCTCATCCTTGGTCCAGATAGAAGCTCCGAGTCCGTAGCGTGAGCTGTTGGCAAGCCTTACAGCATCCTGTTCGTCTTCAGCTTCAATGATGCACAGCAATGGACCGAATGTTTCTTCTTCAAATACAGGCATGCCGGGTGATACATTGGTCAGTACGGTTGGAGGGAAATAGTTGCCGCTTCGTTCTCCTCCGTGTAACAATTGGGCACCCATTTCAATGGAGGAAAGCATTTGGCGTTGTAGGTTGTCAGCCAAATCAGGTCTTGCCATATAGGCAACCTGCTTACCATTGGCCTGAGTTGCCATATTGGAGATTTTGTCCATGATGGCATCAGTAAAGGGTTCTAGGATTTCTTTGGCGACTATAAATCTCTTGGCTGAAGTACATGCCTGTCCTGCGTTACCCATTCTGGATTGGACAGCAGCAGTTGCGGCAATATCAATATCAGCATCTTGGAGTACAATAAAAGGATCACTTCCGCCTAACTCTAGAATTGATTTCTTGATATGCTTCCCTGCGAGTGACGCTACAGCGGCACCTGCACGCTCACTACCGGTCAAGGCTATACCTTGTACAATCGGAGCTGCCAATACCTCTTCTACCTGATCAGTATCAATAATCAGGTTTTGAAAGACATGTTCAGGAAGTCCCGCTTCTATTAGTAATTCTTCAATTGCAACAGCAGCACCAAAAACATTGGGCGCATGCTTTAGGAGTAAGACATTACCCGCCATCAATGCGGGGGCTGAAAAACGGAATACTTGCCAAAAGGGAAAGTTCCAAGGCATGATTTCCAGAATGGCACCAAGAGGTGAATAGTTGACAATGCTTCTGGAAAATCGTGAAGCGATGACTTCATCCTGAAGGATTTCTTCAGCATGGTCGGCGTAGTAGTTACAGACCAAAGCACTTTTTTCTATTTCAGCAACTGCTTCATAAGGTAGCTTACCCATCTCATCCGTAATGAGTGCAGCATATTGCTCTTTACGTTCAAGGAGTAGTTGAGCAGCCTTTTTTAGTACAGTAGCCCTACTGGTGAAAGAGGTCCATTTCCATTGCTGAAATGCTTTTTCACTCAAGCTGATTTTTTCTTTCACTTCAGCAGGATTTAGGCCTTTGTACTGGGCGATTACCTTTCCATTGGCCGGATTAATGCTTTGGAATTCCATTTGTATGTTCAGATAGTTTGTCTGTCGTGTGTTCGTGCCAGATGAGACAAAGTCTCCCTCAAATAGCAAATATACGATATATGCCTGAGAGGTGAGTGTATTTATTTTTGTCTTTAACTGTCGGAAATGTATAATGTTCCTTAAATTTTGGGCGATACCTAAAAATTAGGGGCTATGAAAAATGTAATTACTTCTTTTTACAAAAAAAGCGTGATTATTACCATTTAGGTTTAATTTTGCGCTCGAAATACCTAACCATTATTTTTGAAGGTAGTTGTTATGGTAAGATAGTATTGGAAGAGTCTTTGGATGTGACGAAATAGTATTAAGTTGGGAGTGAGTGAATTAATTGATTCTTTTGCCCTAAATACTAAAATAGTCATCGAGGCTGTTCTGATACCAGAGTAGAGAGATTCAAATCAAAAACATTATAGGTGCAGGCATGTATATCAGTATGAAAAATAATGACAATAGTGCAGGCATCAGACATAAACTAAATAATTTCGTCCTTCTTTATCATGGAATTCACAAGACTAGCGACCAGAGACAAGGCGCTTAAAATTAATCTTGATAATGGTATTTACGGTTCGTTGGCAGAAATTGGTGCGGGGCAGGAAGTAGCTGCGCACTTCTTTAAAGCTGGCGGGGCATCGGGAACAATTGCCAAGACTATGTCGGCTTATGACATGTCTTTCAGTGACGCAATCTACGGCCCGGAAAAGAGCAAACGGTACGTATGCCAAAGCCGGGTAGAGAAGATGCTCAATAAGGAATACCGTCTGTTAGGTGCAAGGTTACCTGAAAGAGCAAAGACAACACGCTTTTTTGCGTTTGCTAACACAATCGAGCAAATCAACTTCAACCGTACCAATGACGGTCATGGATGGATGGGAGTTCGTTTCCAGCTGACACCGGAGAGCCTTCCGAATGAATGTGTGATCCACGTCAAGATGAAAGATCCGAACCCGAGGGTACAGCAAATGGTAATCGGTACGATAGGAGTAAACCTTATTTATTCTTGTTTCTATTACCATGATGATATGGATACATTTATCCATTCACTGCTGGATGGCTTGACAGTGCACGATGTAACGGTGGACTTCTTCATGATCTCCGGACCGGACTTTGAAGATGTGGATAACCGCCTGATGAGTTTGAAACTCGTAAGAATGGGCTTGTCAAAAGCCACGATGTTTGGACCGGATGGTAAGGTGTTACTTCCTGCGGATGTACTTTATAAAAAGAATATTCTGGTACTTAGAGGACGCTTCAGACCAATCACCCACGTAAATGTGGATATGCTTGAACGAAGTTATGAACAGTTCAAAAGTGAACCGGATGTTGAAGAAGACAACATTGTGACTATCGCAGAGCTGACACTATCCAACCTTCGTGTGTCAGAAAATAACCAGAAAAACGAAAAAGACTTCCTCGACCGTGTAGACCTCCTCTGCTCCCTTGGTCATACAGTACTCATCTCCAACTACTCAGAATATTACCGCCTAACTAATTTCCTTTCAAGATATACCCGTGGTCGCAAGATTGGTGTGGCTCTAGGTGTGTACAATTTGGAATACATCTTCAATGAGGAATATTACAGTCACTTGAAAGGTGGCATTATGGAGGCATTTGGTTTCCTGTTTGGCCGTAACATAAAGTTGTATGTATATCCATCTTTGCACCGTGAACACTTGGAAAACCATGAGCTGATTACAGGTAAAGATATCGATATGGATACCAAGCTGCGTAAGTTATATGAGTTCTTGGAAGAGAGTGGTAAGATCGAAAACTTAGAAGGTTGCAAGACTGAGCATCTGCATATCATCTCAGATCATGTATTGGAAATGATCAAGAGTGGTGATGAAAGGTGGGAGGAAATGGTACCTGGTTTGGTAGTGGAAGCCATCAAGCGTAACTGCCTGTTTGATTACCCTTGCTCTTTAGAAGAGAAATACTTGATTGAGCAGCGTAAGCGTGAAGACAACCGTGCTAGACAGCGTGCAATGATGAAGGTAAAGTAAGCCTTTAGACATAAGATATACGAAAGCACTTTAGGGGAAACCTTAAAGTGCTTTTTTTGTAGTTAATCTACTACCTGCTTGCCTAGTTGTATATTCCATTCTTTGATCAAAGCAAGACCTTCTTCTGCTGATATTTCCTTTTCTATACCATTGCTAATTAAAAAATAAGTAGTGAAGTGAGAAGTAAAGATATTTTCATACCCATTCCGAATTTTAAAAGAGGCTTTGGTGTCGGTGTTTATATAAGTATCGGTTTCCTCTAAAGGGCTTCCAAAGAATAAATAGGAAACATGTTTTGAAGTATGGAATACACCTTTCCGTTCAGTGTTGTATCTCCAATAGTGATTTTCACTCCAGTAAGCACTCGAAGTGTTTTTTCTTTCCAAAATTAAAGTAGGGGATAAAGGTGGAATCCCTTTTTCCATTCTCTTTTGATTGAAGGAATTTCTATCAAAATGTACCCATTCACTATTTGAGATAAGCCGATTAGTAACGGAGAATAGCAAATTCAGAAGTGATGCAGTTATAAAAAAACGTTTAAAAGTGAGGTTAAACCATCTGAAAGTCCTGAATTGGTTGAAGGCATGATACGTCCAGTTAGAATAAGCAATTATTAAGAAAATAATAGTATGGATAATGAGGTATAAAGCACAAAAAATGAATGTTGATATGAGAAAAATATTATTGAAAAAAAGGCTATAGTAATTCATGTAAAAAAATAGATATGGGTTTTAGTAATAGCGTTCGAATATAGCATCATCCTATTAAATAAAAAGCCCATTGAATAAGATATAGTTTCTTATTCAATGGGCTTAATACAAACCTTATTTGCTTGCCTTACACAAGGTCAAAAAGGTCATTGACAATGATAGGGCTTGCCTTTGTGAAACCTTCCGCATATTTGGCTCCTACATGTTGACCATACTCTCGGGCTCTCGACTTAATGAATTCCATAAATTCAGGAGAGGAAATAAAGGTTTGGTCGCCTTTGTCGCTTTCCGAAGAGCCTGTATGGAACTGAGATTTAAAAGCCCTAATGGAAGCCTCTTTTCCTTCCCAGAAGTCTGTTACATCAATGACAAAGTCTGGGGCGAGATAAGTGCTTTGGATGATATGGAATATGTTTTTTGGTCTCCAAGCTTCTTGCGCTTTACCGTCAAGTTCTGTTTTGACCATTTTCAAGCCACTAATAAAGCAGGCATCCACTGTCAGTTGGGATGCTTTGCCATGATCAGGGTGGCGGTCTTCTATCGCATTGGTAATGACAATATCAGGACGGTATTTACGGATAATCTTGGCAACCTCAAGCTGGTGCGCTTTGTCGTTGGTAAAGAATACATCCGAAAAACCAAGATTTTCTCTTGCATGCAGCCCCAAGATCTTCGCAGAGTCAGCGGCTTCCTGCATCCTGATTTCAGGAGTGCCACGCGTGCCCATTTCACCTTTTGTATAGTCCACAATACCCACTTTGTGACCTTGTGAAATGGCTTTCAGAATAGTACCTGAGCATGCGAGTTCTGCATCATCAGGGTGTGCAACAAGTACAAGTATATCTAGTTTCATTATAATAACTTTCGGATTAATGACCTATGGTGATTACTTAACCTACTTCTTTTAGCAAGTGTTTAAACATTAAGTACCAAAGGTAAGGAATTTAGAGGCAAAGCAGGGAGATGGCTATTGTACTCCTAGACCAGCTGCCCACTTTAACTCTGCAATTGATTTGGCAAACTCAGACCATATCTTGAAAAGTTTGGTTTCGGCTTCTAGAAGTTTCCCTTCCCTTACGGTCACATAAAAGACAGAGCTTTCTCCAGCCTGAAATTTCTGCTCTTCTCCAGACAAAAGCTTACGGTAGTTCTGTGCCATTTCTGCTTGCATAGAAACCAAGTTATTCAGGTTGTTAGCCTTGTTGTATTGTGCTCTCAGGTTATTTTGAATGGTACGGGAAGCCTCTACACGTTTAAGTCCTGTTTGCTCCAGTTTAACCTTTGTGAGTTTCAACTTGCCCCTCTCTTTTCTTAGAAAAAGTGGAAATGAAAAATCAACCCCAAGCTTATAATTTTCCTCAAAGAAGTCCATGTTATACTCATTGGAAGAGATAGGGGTCTTTGACAGGAAATTGTATTTCAGGTTCAGTGTAGGCTTCAACATCTCGGCGGCCAGCTTACGCTGAACTTCAAGTTGTGAAAGTTTTGAATCAATCAGTCTGAGTTCGGGATGTTGTTGTGCCGCCATTTGTTCCAGTTGTGCCATATCAATATCTGTAAGAGACACACTAGGTCTTTCGACAGGGCGCAGTTCTGAATCCATTTCTAGTGGAGAGCCGTTTTCATCCCAAAGGTGGTTTGATAGCACTAGCCTGCTGTTATTGAGTTCCAACAGTGCCATCTTCAGATCGATTTCACGTTGTTGGATTGTGATTTTAGCCTCTGTGCTATCTATGGCAGCCAAAGTACCTTGTACTACTTCTTGCTTGACCGCATTGTATCGGAACTTGGCTAGGTTAAACCCTTTTTCAGCCAATTGGTATTGGTGGTAAGCGAAATACCAAGTCCAGTAATCCTTGGCAATCTGAAGCATTAGCTTGTTGATTTTGTTCACACGCTCTGCTTCTGCTTCCTGTTGCATGGCTTGGGCTTCACGTAGGGCAGCCCGACGTTCATCAATTAGCATTCCCTGTAAGATAGGCAGTTCAATGCCTGCATAGGCAAGCCCTTTTCCCGAATTAGTATCTGATTGTGGATTAAGGTTTATTCCTGTATTCTTCTCGTACCCTACTTTCAGGTCGCCAACCCACATTGGGATTTTGAGGTGAGAATCCCAAAGGCGGTAATAGTTACTGCCTTTGAATTCTTTTCCACTGTATTGGGAATACACCTTTGGGTCAAAATAACCTCTTGATATTCTGATGTTCATTTGGGCACTTTCAGACAGCAGGTTTGCTTGTCTAGCCACAGGGTGATTATTCAGTACCTGTGAGTAGATGCCATCAAGAGTCAGTACCAGTGTACTGTCTTGAGCAACTGCCTTTTGAAAATAACCCAGATGTAATAAACACACAGCCAATAGTATTCTCATATTTCCGCTCTATATAAGGCATCGTAATGCCTATTTGCCTCCTTTTTACTTTTTCTTGTCTCCTCCTTTTTTGCCTTCCTTGATCTTGTTGCCAAAGTTGTTCAAGCTAGGTGGGAAACCATTGATTTGTCGCCAGAATTCATACCATACAGGCACGTCGTCCAAAAGAACCCAGCCGTATACGCCAGACCCCATTCTGAGTTGTTCTGGCCATGATTCATCATCACTTTTTCGTTTGTCAGGAGTTACCAGAATACGGTAGGTACCGTCATCACTGCTGACATAGTCAATGACTTCCACTTTACCGCCAAATGTTCCGACTGATACGCTTGGCCACCCAGAGAACTGAATTGCAGGCCATCCGTCAAACTGTAGTCGTACATGTCTTCCTTTTGACAGTAGCGGAACGTCCATTGCCTTTACATAAAGGGCAACTGCCATATCTGGGTCTTTAGGCATCAGGCTAAGTAGCGCTTGGCTAACCTTCACGTTGTCACCAATACCACTTGATAATGCTTTGACCACATAACCGTCTTGAGGTGCTCGGATAGTACGCATGCCGCTACGGATTTCCATATTGCTGTACTTGTTACGGTACTCTGCCAGCATGCCTTTTGTATCGGCTATTTCTCCTAGTGTAGCACTTTTATCAGACTCAGCCTTGGCAATCTTGTTCATGGCTTCAGCTTGTACAGTACTTCTACTGATCAGTGTATTTTGAAGCTCTGCCTGTGCCGTTCTGTATTTATTTTCAGCTGACAACTCCTTAGCCTTACTCTGTTGGTATTTACTGCGGGCAGCTTCCAGTTTTGTCAGTGGAATCAAGCCACTGTCAAGAAGCACTTGATTGGCATTGTACTGACGCTCGTAGTTTTTTAGGTCTACTTGGGCTGCACGCCAATCAATACTGTCGCTACTCACTTTCAGCTTGTATTGTGCTATTTTATTTTCTGTTTGCTCCAGTTTGAGTCTTAACCCTTCACGGAGTGCTCTCAGTTGCATTTCATAGGCTTTTACCTTGTCTTGTTTAGCTTTAAGGGTAGCTTCTTTGGCTTCTACCTGTTCTCTTAACCTTGTCAGTAGTTCAGGGTCAATGAATTTCTCCTTAATCTCGGATACAGTAACAAGTACTTGTCCTGAATCTACAAACTGACCTTCCTGTACATGCCACTTGTCAATTCTGCCATCAATCGGGCTAGGAATCGTTTGTGGTCGTTCGGAAGGGGATAAGGCAGTCAGTTCACCTGTAGCCCTGATATTCTGTTGCCATGGCAGCAGCAGGATGATGAAAAACAACAGAAAGATACCCAGCAGCCATTTGGCAAGAATTCGTGCGCTGTCTGGTGTATGCAACGTATTAAGTGAATTAAGCCTTTCTTGATATATACTCCTGTCAGCAGGTTCGTTTGATGAAATCCCAAGCATATTTTTATACAGTTATTGCTAACGGTTAAAATGTCAATCTTAATCAGTAAAACTTATTTGTCATCAGGTCGGATCATACAGTCAGTGAACTTTGGCTCATGAAGCAAATCCTGATAGTGTCCCTGACAAACGATATTTCCATTTTCCATTACGATAACCTTGTCACTGACTGTCATTAGCAGTGGGTCTCCAGAGATACATATAAGTGTCCAAGGGTTTTCTTTGGCCATCAGGAAGCTGATAATGCGCAATCTTTCACGCTTTTCTATTTCCTGTAATGCTTTATTGAGAATCAGAAGTTTGGGTTTGTCTGCTATACACCTAGCCAAGATAAACCTACTGGCAATACTGCTTGAGTAAACTTTACCTCCAGCAGATATTTCAGTTTGCAGTCCGTTTGGTTGTGCATTCACAAAGTCCCAAAGCCCAACGCTTTCAAGTGCCCATACGACATCCTTGTGAGTCACACGAGCCCTTCCCATCGTAATGTTTTCGAGGATGGTACCATCAAACAGTTCTTCTTCAGATACATTCTTTGAAATGTTATCACGTAAACTACTGAGGTTAACATCCCTGATAGAGACATTGTTCATGGTAATGACACCTTCAAAACTTTCGAAGAAGCCAGACAGTAACTTGACGAGTGTATCTTTTCCTGAATTGTTATAACCAGTGATGCAGACACGCTCACCTGCGGCGATTTCAAGGTTCAGGTTGTTGATCACCTTTGATTTTGGATTTGTCGGATAGGTATAGGACAGGTCCTTGATACGAATATCCATTCCTTTTCCACTGCTAGGCATATAAATACCACCTTTACGCTCCAATGGAATATCAGTCACATTACCAATCTTCTCTACAGCAGTCAGTGAATGGTAAATGGTGTCTATATTTAGAATCAGTTTTTCTACTGCACCTAATACGAGTACAATGACGATTTCGGAAGCTACAAACTGTCCCAAGCTGATCTCTCTGTTGATGACAAGGAAGGTACCAATGGTTAGCAATCCACCTGTTACGAGCGTCTTGAAAATGACGATATAGGTATATTGACTAATCATTACCTGAAAAAGCTTTTTACGGTAGTGCAGGTAGTTATTGGTATAATGGTCAGCCTTGTTGATAGGTAGACTTGTATGTCCAGCAAGCTTGAAAGAGAAAAGCGTACGGGCAATCTCTTCCAGCCAGTGAGCTACCTTGTATTTGTATTTTGATTCTGTAAGGCTGGCTTCCAAAGCCTTTGGACCTGTCATATAGAATAGCACAGCCAAGATCATGATCAGTACCAGTCCGAATACAATAAAGAATGGGTGGTAGAAAGATAGCAGGATCATGCCGAACAGAATTTGCAGTACTGCGGCTGAAAAGTCAATCAGCAGTTTAGGTAAGCTCTTCTGAATCGTCAGTACATCAAAAAACCTGTTCATCAGTTCAGGAGCATAGTGTCCCATAATCGCCTCAACCTTCATGCGTGGCAACCTGTAGGTGATTTCTAAGGAGGCTTTTACAAAAATCCGCCGTTGAATAATCTCCACCAAGGTAACTTGCATAATCTGTAACCCCCCTGCTACCATGGTTGCAATGACAACAATGGCAATCAGTAGGGCAATGGAATCGAAAACAACCCCTCCAGCAATAGTTTCTATAACAGCCTGTACACCAACAGGCAATACCAAGCTGATTACAGAGATAATAAGTGCATAGAAATAGATGTAGAAGATATCGCGTTTTTCGGCATTCAGAAGTGCAAAAAGTCGAGAAACTGGGCTACTTACTTTTCCTAACCTGCTTTCACTGTCACTAACAATAGGATTCAATCCAACAGGCGCTGTGTATTCAACTGTATCATCCAAATCTGTAACCAAGTCCCTGATGATACTGTCAACATGATTGGTTGTATACTCCTGTGTGCCTTCATAATAATAGGCTGTATAAGTAGCATCCTTATGGTCGTAGTGAAGAATTACAGGTGTTAGGTGGTCTTCTGACCTAAAAAAAGCAAGGATTGGGAAGTGGGAGTGACGGAGCAGTTCCATCAATTCGCTTTTAGGAACTCTGTTATGCAGAGTAGCCATGTTTATCTTCTGTGCCTTATTCGACAACCCTTCTAAAAATGCATCAAAGTTTCCCTGATAGTCATAGCTATTGTGAAACTGGTCTTCCAGTTTGAATCCCTGATAATCATGTTTAATAAGTGCGGCTAGTCTTTCACAAATTGGAATAAATTGAGTCGCGTTCATCCTTGATCAAGTATACGTTCAAATAATAGGTGTGTCACTTTTATTTAGAGTATCAATAAAAATAACACACCTATAGTTGATTCAGTTACAATTCAGATTGATTTGAAAAATTATCCACTAGTATACTACCTTAAATGCGACACAGTTACATTTACGTTGTGAAAAAATGTGAATTTATGTAAATTATTCTTGTTTGACCTCTGAAGCCCTGAATAACATATCAGCTGCCTGCAAGATTTTTTGTCGGAGACTCTGAGGATAATCAGGGTGTTTTTCTAGAAAATTACGCACTTCATCAGCAGCTTGTTTAGAGGAGTGACCACTTAAAGTTGCTTGAATCCAACCTTTTGGGAAGAAGATGTCTCCTGTCTGCTGAATTTCTTCCATCATTTCCAAACTTGGTGTAATGTACTTTCTAGATTCATTGGCTCTGAGTGGGTGGTGTAAGTAGTAAAGAGCTTCTTCTACCCAAGGCTCATGCTCCCTGTTAGCCTTGTCTTTTAGTTGTTCAAAGAAGTTGTCTCTTGTCAGTTGACTTTTGGCTAACGCAGGAATCATAAACCTGAAGCGTTTTCGGTAATCAGGGTTTGACAAATCTTCCAACTGTTTGTAAAGAATATTGTCCGCATATTTGAGATTTCTGACAGCAAGCTCCAAGGCTAACTCTGCATGGTCCCTTTCAGATAAAGGAAGGTCATTGATGACCAACTCATTTTGCCAAATCTTTTGAAGTTTTTCAATGGCTTTGTCAGAGTAGGCAATCTCACTGTATGACTTAAAGAAAGTGGATTTTTCCCCTGCATTACTTGCTTTCTGAATGCTTATCCATAATTGCGTTTCCAGTGGAATAGCAAAGTAACTACGCTGCCTTGGATTGAAAAACTTCCAGAAAATGGTGTGTATGTAGCTGAGCATTCTTTCTTTGTTCAGTATATTACTTTCTTTTTGTAAGAATAGCATCAGCGAATCCATTAATTGCTGTGGAGTAATGTTGTTGTTCAGCATTTCTTCCCAAAGGATAAGCAAGGCAGTCCCCCTGTAAGTAGATACAGGAATCAGGTGCAGCTTTTCGAGCAGGTAATTACGGCTTTTGGCATCAAGCTCAAAATAGCCGTAGCCCACTCCAGACCCATCAGGCAATAAACAGTCGTAATGTTGTATACTCTTAGGGAGGTTTAGCTTTTGGATACTGTCATTGATAACCATATTGACAGCTTTAATCTGATCATCCACAAATACGACAGCTTTGACAGTTTGCTGCCAATAATGGTGTTCAGGAGTTGTTCTTAACTGTACTAGCTGTATGGAGTCCAATGTTCCATCTTCTCCCATGGTTGCTTCTGTTCGGATATGAGGCATGCCAGCAGCTTTAACCCAGGCAGCACTCCACTCATAGAGGTTGACATTGGTTTGTTTATCCATAATGTCAATCAGGTCATCCCAGGTGGCATTGCCATACGCATAAAGCCTGAGGTACTCGATCATTCCTTTTCTGAACTTACTCTCGCCCAAGATCATTTCCAGTTGCCTCATCACGACTGGTGCTTTTTTGTAAATGATCTGTCCATAAAGGGAACCTGCATCTTTCAGGTTATCCAAATGTTGTTGTATAGGGTGGGAGCCTGCTGTTCTGTCTTCTGAATAGGCAGAGGGCTGATGGTACATCAGAAAGCGCAGATCGTGGTTAAGGTTAGGGAAGCTAGGGTTTACAATCTTAGCGGCAAAGAAGTTGGCAAAGACCTCCTTTAGCCAGACATCATCAAACCATTTCATGGTCACTAGGTTTCCAAACCACATGTGAGTGACTTCGTGGGCAATCAGGCTTGCGCGTCTCAATAGTTTTTGTTGTGGAGGAGCCTCGTCAAGAAAGATTTGGTCCGCACGATACTGGATAGCGCCTATGTGTTCCATCCCTCCATATTGGAACGAAGGAATAATGGCACAATCCAGTTTTTGAAAAGGCATGGCAATTCCTGTATAGTCTTCCATCCATTCAATGCTTTTGAAATGGAGGTTAAAGATCTCAGAAAGGTTTCTGCGTACTTTCTCTTTATCAGTCTCACGGTGTATCAACTGAATAGTCCTTCCTCGACGAGTCATTGATACACGTTGAAATTTACCTGCTACAAAGGAGAATAGGTAAGTACTTACCGGGCTTGTAGGAGCAAAGCCATATACTACACGGTTAGTAACGTCTTTTGAAGATTGGGTTTCTATGTTTCCTCCGGAAAGAACTTCCCAGTTTTGAGGGACTTCTAAAGAGAGTTTGAACACTGCCTTTAAGTCAGGTTGGTCAAAGCAAGGGAAAACGGTGGAAGCTCTGTCAGGAACTAGCAAGGTATATAGGAAATCCTCATTACGGTTTAGTGAAGAGGTGCCCGCTTCAAACTTAATGGTGAGGTTAATCTCTTTAGAGGATTGTTTCAGAATAATGTGCCCTTTTTCAAACCGGTACTTTACTGGTTTTCCATTGTTGAGTACTTCTTTGATTTTAGAAGGGTCTTCCCTAAAATCCAATATCAATGGGAAGTTAGTGTCTGTCTTTCCCTTGATGGTAACAGAAGCATCAATAGGTTCATCAGGTGAAGCTGGGATGTTGAAAAACAGGTTGTACTGAAGGTCATGAATGGCTGCTGCCCTTTTTTCAGCGAGCGATTTTGATACTCCTGAAACCAGTTTTTCATTGTTCTGAAGTGTATTGTTAGCGGAGTCACAACTTGTGAAAAACATCACAGACAGAAATAATATGCTTAATATATGGTGTTTCATCTTTGATAGTTCAGTACTCTATAAGACCTATTACTATTAATCAAAGATAGGGATTGACGGCAAGACTGAAAAGGAAGCTATGCTGAAGCTACAAATACCATGATAATGGGAAAAAATAAGGGTAGAACGGAATAACCGTTCTACCCTTTATATGCTTTGCCTAATTGTGATTTACATAATCAGGTTCTTGTCCATTGCTTCAGCTGACAGCTCTTCATCAGCATGGTCAGGTTGTGCATATTCAAATGGTTGACATTTCACACCGACAACCAGAATATCATCGACCTGTTTGAAGTGCCCATCTGCAGTCCATTGTTTCAGGAACTCATCCAGACCCGTTCTCTGCTCTTCGCAGGCCTTGGTGTGCATATCGAACAACATGCGGCGGAAGTTTCTACTCATTAGTTTTCGACCTTCTCTACCACCGAACTGGTCAATGTATCCATCAGAGAAGATATAGAATGTATCTACATCCTCAATTCTCAGTACGTGAGTTTTAAACTCTCTACGTCTTCCTTTATAATCCTTACCACCTACACCATGGTGTTGTCCTTTTACCACCATCATTTCCGTAGGATTATTTCTTGGTACATAATAAAGTGGGTTACCCGCACCTGCAAATGCCAAGGTATTTAGCCTAGGGTTGATGATACAGATTGAGATATCCATACCATCACGGCTCTCGTAATCTTTTTGGTGCAGTGCTTTCTGAATCATGATGTGCATTGACTTCAGAATACGGCTTGGTTCAAGGATACCACGTTCGTGTACAATCTGGTGTAACAAGTCATTACCGATCAGGGACATGAAGGCTCCTGGGATACCATGACCAGTACAGTCACCCGCTGCGATAATATAACGACCACCTTTTTCAGTAAACCAGTAGAAGTCACCACTTACGATATCCCTTGGCTTAAACAGGATAAATGAGTCCCATTCTTCTCCAAGGTTTCGGACTTTGGTTTCAACATCTTCAGGCTCACCTAGTAAGGCTCTCTGTATTCTTCTGGCGTAGTTGACACTACTCATCATGTTTTCGTGCTGCTTGGCGAGTAGTTCCTGCTGATCTTTCAACTTGTTACTCTGCTTGATAATCTGGTCACGGTGATCGGTCAGCTCCATGTTCTGTTCTCTTACCGTTCTTGCAGATTCTTCAAGCTTCAAGTTTTGCTCCATCAGTTTCGAAGCACCCTTTTCAGCATCTTTCTTTGCAGATTCCAGTTCCTGTGCGTTATGGTTCAGGATGGCCTCTGAGCGTTTAAGCCTGTTCAGGGCAGAGTTCAGTTCTTTGTTCTTAGAAGTCAACTCTTGTGCTTGCAGCTCTACCTCATGAGTACGGTTATTTACCATTTCCTCCAGCTTTCTTTTCTCTCGGTTGATTCTGTAAAGGTTCAATTTTACAATCAACACGATAAGCAGCGCGAAACCGACACAGTAGATGGATATCGCCCACCAAGTAAGGTACCATTGCTTATATACACTGAAATGGTAAACAGCTGGCGTACTCCAGAAGTTGTTACCAGCCGCTCTGGCTCTCAGTTGAAGTGTATAAGAGCGAGGCGAAAGGTTGTCAATCTGAACATACTCGTCTGTACTGTTAACAGGGATCCATTTGTTGTCCTTGCCGAGTATCCTCATTTCTAAGGAAACATTCTGTCTTGGGAATGCTGGGATATCAAAAAATACCCTTAAGTAGTTGCTTTCGGCAACCTCATTGCCTTCTTGAAGTTTATATTTTTTACCGTTGCTTTCACCGTATTGTAGAATTGGTGTTTGCGTAGGTAACATTCGATCAAAGTTGGAACCAATGATGATACCAGCAGTTGTACCTCCATAGATATTACCTTGAAGGTCTGTCATCAGTGTTCTATTGTTGAATGTGTAGGCACTCATACCATCCTTTTCTGAGAAGAGGATGACTTCCTGTGTTTGTAGGTCCACACAAATCAACCCAGTACTACCCGCAATCCAAAGGTCACCTGAAACAGGGTCAACTGCCAATCCTTTTACAGAGCGGCGAGTGTCTTGTCCTAGATCAATCAGCGTAACCTTGTCATCTTTGTAGTGAAGGACACCTTGGGAAGTACCTAAAACCAAAGACTTGTCAGACAGTTCAGCGATATCAGTAATTTCAAAAGTGGTGTTATTCAGAAAATCAAGTGGCTGACTGAGGTTCTCGAATTCACCTTTCTTAGCGTTGTAACGGAATAGGTAACCATCAACTGAGCTACCACCTGCATAAAGAACTCCTGAAGGAGTTTGTTTCATTACAATGATATTACCGAAGATACCGTCTTCACTACCAAATACTTTTGGGCGTCCATTACCATCAACTCGTATAGGGCCGTAAACATCATCCTGACAGATCCATAAGTTACCTTGGCTGTCTTTCTCAATGATATAAATGGCTTTACCCAAGTCTGTAAGGTCAATAGTTCTTATTTTTTGTCCGTCTTCCCAATAGGTAAGCGTTCCTTGTGTATCTGAAGCCCAAATGCCTTTTCCTGAAGGTAGGAGACGAATGAAGGTATTACCTTTTGTATCCGCTTTACGTGCCAAATGAAAATCGCCATTGACTGTGATGTTACCTTCATAGACACTCAAACCATCAGTGAAGTAAACCTGACCGTTGCTGCTTTGAACAATGTGTTGAATGTATCCGTCTGTGTGTTCACCTGCGAGTGATTTGAATGGCAGTTGCTGGTACTGACGCAAACCTTGGTTGGTAGCTGTCCAGATATTATGACCATCAACCAGCATGAAGTAGGCATTGTATATACCAATTTGCGCATGTCTTGACAGTGTGTATTTATTTCCTACTGTATTCAGTACGTGCATACCGGTAGTAGCAGTACTGATCCAGATCGAACCATCAGCCATTTTTACCGCATGAGTAGGGTCGATGTTTTTATCAATTGTCGTGTATTTGGTCTTTCCTTTATCACTTACTTCCCAAACACCTAGACCTTTATCAAAGCTGCAAACAATAAACTTATTACCATCCTCATGCAAAACGAATTGAATTTGTTTAGGCAGGGAAGTATTCTCGATTTCCTTAAAAGTTGAGCCATCAAAACGGTAAGCAAAACCATTGTAGTTGATTGCATATAAGTTACCGTTTTTGTCCTCTGTAAATGTGTAGGACTTCAGAACATCATCAGCAGCGTTGCGCTCATCCATACTGAAAAAGTCAAATGAGCCATCTCCGTTTAGACGGAAGATACGATAGGCATCCGCTACCCAAAGCTGACGTTGGCTATCTTCATAAAGACTTTTTCCATAATAAAGGGCACTGTCTGAAGGTACATTCTGACCTTTTAGAAGTGTTTCGAAACTAAGGTCAGTAGGACTGACATTCACCTTAATCAGGTTGTTGTCTGATAAAGCGATAAGTGAACCATCTTTACGACGAAGTAATGACTTAAAGTAGTCCAACGCCAAGGGTTGCCCCTCAAAGGATTCCAGTTCCTGTCCACCATATTTGACTAAGCCAGCATCTGTGGCAAGCCAAAGGTAACCAAGAGAGTCCTTTGCGATGTCCCTTACTTGTTCACTATTGAGTCCATTGTCCTTGTTGTAAAGGTATGTCTTAAAGTTCTGAGCCTGCACTTGTGTGAAAAAACCTGTAAGGCATCCAAAAAGTAGCAGGCATGCGATGCATCTGAGCCTGTCAAGCACTGTCATTCTCATGTTTTATTTATATTCCGTGTCCTCACAGTCTGCTACTTACCCGCAGGTAGGAGGTCTTAGTTTGTTGTTTTAGCCTTGATTTATAAAAGTCTCTGTAGGAGGAAGGCATTGTTTGCTCATTTCCACATTAACTCTTATAGCAGCAACGAACAGGATGCGAGATCTGTATAAAAAATTGCTGTTTTATGGTAATTTTGAGTGAAAAAATAAGACAAAAATATTATTACCCCAAAACATATTGCGGAATATACTAGAATTACTGAGGTAAAAATCTATAAAAAATGGAATCCTCCTATCGGATATCATCAGGGATATAGTGCTTGCGGACGATCTCATCAGCGGTAGCCTTCCTGATTTTCAGAACCTGTCCAAAAAAGTGTAGCCTTTTCCCTGCCATGGCATGGTTGAAATCCACCTTGACTGTACTGTTGCTATGCGAAACAACTTTTCCATGATGGAGCTGTCCCGAATCATCATTGATAGAAACGGGTGTACCAGTCTGGAGTAAGTCATTGGCAAGCTTACCGTCAATGTAAAAAGCCGAAATAGGAACATCCACAATATTCAACTCATTTGGGTGACCGTATGCTTCCTCCACTTCCAGTGTAAACTCAAATTGTTCACCTTCTTCAAGTCCTTCCAGGTTAGCTTCAAAAGCAGGCAGTAATGAGCCAGTTCCAAAGAGAAAAATAAAAGGATACTTGACATTCATCACTTCAAGTAATGGTCCTTGAGCTGTATCTTCACGGAGTTCATAACAGATTGTAAGTACATGGTTTTCTTTTGCTTTCATAATAGAGTAGCAGTTTATTTGAAATATGTGTCGCAGTGAGGGAAAAGGATATGTTGGCAGCTATGTATACACCACATATTGAGGGATATATATTTGAAACGTCTTGTGCTTTTAAAAAGTTAAAGAAGAAAGTCACCTCTTAATACCAACCCAAAATGCAAATCATAGAACAGGAAAAACTGGATCTGATCGTAAAGCGTATTGATGATATTTATAAGCAGTTACTCAAAGTAGAAAAGTCCTTTTCACAAGAGCTGAAGCAGGTTCATTCAGTTCATGTTGCAAGTGCCTACAACCTGATGCACTATGTGGCCATGAGAAGTTTTGATGTCAGGGCACTTCAAAAATTACTTTCTATGCTTGGTTTGTCCTCTTTAGGGCGATCGGAAAGCCACGTGTTGGCAAGTATTAAAGCACTTTCTGAGAGTGTGAATTTATTGTGCGCAGAAGAGCGACTTAAAATCAGAAAACCCAGAGTCAGTTTTCAGGATGGTGAAAATTTGCTTAATGAGCATGCACAGCAGCTTTTGGGGGTAGCTCCTGAAGAACGGTCAGTCAGAATTATGGTAACAATGCCTAGTAGTATTGCAGAGGATTATGGTGAAGTGGAGGCGATGTTAAGACAAGGGATGAATATCGCGCGTGTCAATTGTGCCCATGATGATGTCCATGTTTGGAAAAAAATGGTTGGCAATATACGGAAGGCAAGTCGGGAAGTTGGGAAAGATTGCCATATCCTGATGGACTTGGCAGGCCCTAAACTGAGAACAAGCCCTTTGGAGCCTGGACCTAGCATTTTGAGTTGGAGACCTGACCGTGATGAAACAGGTGAAATAGTAGCACCTGCCTTGATATGGTTGGCTCCTCCCAGTATTTTGCCGGATGCCGAAGCGGACGAAGATGGAATATTACCTGTTCCTGAAAAGTGGGTAAAGCTGTTGCAAGAGGGAGATATAATCCACTTTCATGATCGAAGAGGTAAAAAGCGCCAACTCGTTGTTCGAAAAATAGAAGAAAATGGTGTGTGGGCAACAGCTAAAGAGACTGCTTACATAGAGCCAGGCATAAAATTGAGGGTAGTAAGGGAAGGGAAAAAAATCAAATCATGTAAAGTGGGGGCAATTCCTCCTATTGAGCGTCCGATTGTTTTGTATGTGGGTGATACGTTGTTGATCACCAAAGATGCCCTCGAAGGTAGGCCTGCCATTGAAGGGAAAAAAGGTAAGGTAACCTCTCCGGCCATGGTTGGATGTCCGTTGCCGGAAATATACCAAGCAGTGAAAAAGGGAGAGATTGTCAGGTTGGATGATGGGAAGATAGAAGGAGTAGTTCGTAAGGTGTCCAAGGACTTGATTGAGTTGGAAATCACACAGGCAAAAGAGAAAGGGTCCAAACTGAAAGCAGAAAAGGGGATTAATTTTCCCCAAACTCAGATTCAGCTGAGTGGGTTAACTCCTAAAGATATAGAGGACTTGGACTTTGTAGCAAAACATGCAGATATCGTCAGCCTGTCATTTGTTCAGGAGCCTTCAGATGTTGAAAAGTTGTATGAGGAACTTAGGAAAAGAGATGCGACAGACCTTGGGATTGTCTTAAAAATAGAGACACAAAAAGGGTTTCAACAGTTGACAAGATTGCTTTTGGCTGCCATGAAAAACAAAAAGGTAGGGGTGATGATTGCTAGAGGGGATTTGGCTGTGGAGCATGGTTGGGTGAGGATGGCAGAAATTCAGGAAGAAATACTATGGCTTTGTGAAGCCGCCCACATACCTGTAATATGGGCAACGCAAGTGTTAGAAGGATTGGCCAAGAAGGGATTACCTTCCCGAGCAGAAATTACGGATGCTGCCATGGCCCAGAGAGCAGAATGTGTTATGCTTAATAAGGGGCCTTATATACAAAGTGCAATTGCGATGTTGGAGGAAATATTGGTGGCAATGGAGCGAAACCAGAATAAAAAAACAGCTTTGCTTCGAAAGCTTTCTGTGGCCAAAAACCTTTTGACAGATAGTAGGTAGTGGAAAGCGAAAGGGTATAAAGACTGAAGGTCAGATTGATATTTTTATCTGCGAATGGTTGTTCATCCATACATTTTATCACTAATTGTAATGGATAAATGGGAAGGTTCCCTCATTGCTAACTGACTGAAAAACCCGTGGAAAAAAAAGTAGCCCAACACATTTTGAATGGCTTTGACGAGTACTTTGCCACTTTCCTCGAAATGACCCGTAAAGCAAAAGGCAGGTTTGAGGCTGCTGACTGGCAAGGAGCTCAACGTGCTTTAGAAAAACGCTTGCTAATGCGTAAAAAGATAGTCAAACGTGTGAAGCGGGAGATTGTAGAGCAAGTAGGAGAGCAAGTCAGGCAAGTAAGTTTCTGGCAGCAGGTCAAGGTGTTTTACACAATCATGATTAGTGATTATTGTAATAATGATATTGCGGAGACATTTTTTAACTCTGTTTTCTGCAAGATTTTTCATCATACTCAGATCAACAATGACTTAATATTTGTCTCGCCTGCCCAACAGTATAATTATGTACAGATCCACGAACCTATACATAACACATTTTACCTGAGTGAGTCGCCTGAAAAACTGGCTAAAGAGATACTCCTGAGTTATGATTTCAGTATTCCATATGAAAATCTGGATTTAGATGTTCATCTGATAGGAAATGCCATGAGGCGTCATTTGCTTCCTAGAATGGAAGGTGGGCAGCTGAGTATAGAAATGCTGAAGTCTGTTTTTTACCGAAACAAAGGGGCTTATTTGGTAGGTAGGGCTGTTTGTGGAAATAAAACATTACCATTCTTATTGCCTGTTTTAAATAACGAGCACCATGCTCTTTATGTAGATACACTGATTATTGAACCCAATGAGGTCAGTGTGATATTCAGTTTTACCCGTTCTTACTTTATGGTAGATACACCTGTACCTTCATTGGTTGTACAGTTTCTCAAAACCATTATCAAGGAGAAGAGCATTTCAGAGATTTACAACTCGATTGGGTTTAATAAGCATGGAAAAACAGAGTTTTATAGAGATTTTTTAGCGCATCTTGATAACTCTGTTGATAAGTTTGTGATTGCCCTGGTATCAAGGGAATGGTGATGAGTGTATTCACATTACCATCCTACAATATTGTATTCAAGATTATCAAGGACCATTTTGATCCTCCAAAGGAAATGACCAAAGAGAGGGTAAAAGAGCAGTATAAGCTGGTTTCGAGACATGACAGGGTAGGACGAATGGCAGATACGCATGAGTTTGAACATTTTGTGTTCAGCAAAGACAGGTTCTCTGAAGAGTTATTGACAGAGTTGTTACATGTGGCTCCCTCAATTGTAGATATTGAAGGGGATAAGGTAATCATCAGGCATTTGTATACAGAAAGGAGAATGATTCCTCTCAACTTGTATCTTGAGACTGCTTCTCCAGAAAATGCAAGAGAAGCGATAGGGGAGTATGGGAATGCAATCAAGCAACTAGCTGCTGCGAATATCTTTCCTGGAGATATGTTGCTGAAAAACTTTGGTGTTACACGTCACAGGAGGGTAGTGTTCTATGACTATGATGAAATATGCTTTCTGACAGACTGCAATTTCCGTCACCTGCCGATTGCTAGAAATGATGAAGATGAATATGCCGCAGAGTTTTCAGTAGGTCCGAATGATATATTTCCTGAAGAGTTTAAACGGTTCCTGATCGGAAAGCCAGAAGTAAGGAATATTTTCTTTGAGTTGCATAGTGACTTGTTTACGGTCAAGTTTTGGGTGGGTTTGCAGAAACAACTTCGGAAAGGGAAGGTAGTGGATGTATTTCCTTACAGAAGGAAAAAGCGTTTTAGAAGAAAGACAGGAATTGCGAAAGACTTATAAAGTAAAAAACCGGAAACAGTCCCTTGCTTCCGGTTTTTTTATATCAGTTAATCTCAATAGGAATCATGATTGAAGTCCTATCCCAGATGATTACCATATTGCATCCAAACTCAGCTTCTTGCAAGAAAATACTAAATTCTTGAAAGACGTAAGGTGACTTTAGCACAGGGCGCTCAACTCTAAAAAGATCCTGTTCCTTGTCATACTTATAACTGCCCCACATACCAACATCC
This sequence comes from Limibacter armeniacum, assembly GCF_036880985.1. Taxonomy (NCBI): domain Bacteria; kingdom Pseudomonadati; phylum Bacteroidota; class Cytophagia; order Cytophagales; family Flammeovirgaceae; genus Limibacter; species Limibacter armeniacum. Next base: position 2,013,140 of record NZ_JBAJNO010000009.1, on the reverse strand, counting down.
TTGTTGACAATTACGGTCCACTTTTCTTCCTCCGGAATGGCGAAGATTGAATAAATGCCAGGCTCAAGTTTTTCACCGCCAAAAGTAATAGGTTGTGTAACTGTCATTTCGGTAGCATCATCATCGCCCATTCTCCAAAGTTTACCGTATGGTACACTCACACCAAATTTGTGATCATAATCAGTGCGCATCTTAGGACGACCGTAAGTCACTTTGATATAAGTACTGTCTTCTTTGAAGGTAGTGAGTCCAGTAGGACTTTTTCTTGGCTTATGCTTTAACTCCTGTGCATACCCACTTATGCAGATACCCAACAGCAGCGTTATCAACAGTGAAAACTTATTCATTATCTATTAAATAATTATGCAAAACAAGTTGCAAGTATAAGGCTCTTTCTTGCAGGAGTCAACGCTATGCTCTTTACAGTACTCCTTTTGTGCTTGGAATTTCATCATTATCAGGATCTTTATGAATTGCCATACGAATTGCTTTGGCAAATGACTTGAATATAGCTTCAATCATATGGTGTTCATTGTCTCCCTGAACTTGTATGTTAAGGTTACATTTGGCCGTATCGGAAAACGACTTGAAGAAGTGCATAAACATTTCGGTTGGCATACCACCTACTTTTTCCCTTTTGAAGTCAGCATTCCACATAAGCCAAGGTCTTCCCGAAAAGTCTAATGCTACTTGTGCCAATGTCTCATCCATTGGTAAGATGGAAAACCCATACCTTTCAATGCCTCTCTTGTCTCCTAGGGCTTGCTGGAAAGCATCTCCCAAAGTCAGCGCCAAGTCTTCAATGGTATGGTGCTCGTCAATGTGTAAATCTCCGTTAACCGCGATAGTGAGGTCGATTTTTGCATGACGTGCAATCTGATGCAACATATGGTCAAAGAATCCAATACCTGTATTCAGTTCAGATTTTCCACTACCATCCAGATCAATTGAAACGTCAATATCTGTTTCATGTGTTTTTCTGTGAATATGTGCTGCACGACCTTGAGTCTGTTGCTTCTTGCCTTTAAGGAAGGTATAAATCTCATGCCAATCCGTTGTGGTAAGCTCAGCACGCTTATCTGTATCATCACTGATGAAAACAGCTCTAGCTCCAAGGTTTATGGCAAGCTCAATGTCTGTTTTTCGATCACCTATTACATATGATTGGGAAAGATCATACTCGTTACTTTCCATGTAATGTGTCAGCATCCCCGTACGAGGTTTTCTGGTAGGAGCGTTATCTTGCTCAAAGCTACGGTCAATCAGAATTTCGTGAAAAGAGATTCCTTCATTTTTCAGAACATCTAACATCAGGTTATGTACAGGCCAAAAAGTGTCTTCAGGAAATGAGTCTGTACCTAGGCCATCCTGATTGGTTACCATTACAAGTTCGTAGTCTAGTTCTTGTACAATCTTTTTCAGCTGGGAGATTGCATGAGGAAGAAACGATAGCTTTTCAAACGAGTCGATTTGAAAGTCTTCCGGTTCACGGATAATAGTACCGTCCCGGTCAATAAAAAGCACTTTTTTCATCAGTTGCATCAAAAATAAATCATCAATTACGCACAGGCAGCAACAGAACAAAAGCTGTTCCTGCGTATTACCTTAACAGTAGGGTTTTAAGAATGTTCGGTTAAGGATATTGGAAAATTACAGAAATTTATGGCAATATTTTATTTGTAAAGTATTTCATTGCGACAACTTTAGGAATATGTCCTTCCGTGAACTTGTTGCAGGTATTTAAAGGCGTAACTTTCATAGTTAGCTATTATAAAAATCAAGTGAAATATTAGCAGGTTTTGGGAAAAGAGTTTTCTTTTGTGAATTTGTTCACAATCACAGATTTATATGAATTTGGGAATAGGAGAGGTCTATAAATGGAAATGGAAGGGAATACTTGTGGATAAGGAGATTGTGCGTCTTTTTGGGAATTAATATGAAAAGAATTTTACTACTGATATTGGGAGGGCTATTATGTCTTTGTACTTATGGGCAAGAGCGTGATCAGCTTGAAAAGCAGCGTAGCCGTACGTTACAGCGTATTGAGGCAGCAGGTGTTGCTTTACAGGAAGCTCAGACAGAGACCTTGACAGGAATGGCAAAACTGAAGGATATAGAAGGGCATATCAGGGAGCGTGAAAAGTTAATCGGGCAACTGAAAGAAGAGCAACGATATCTGGAGGTAGATATTCACCAAGCTGAAACACAGATCAATGAAATGGAGCTGGAACTTCATAAGTTGAAAGAAGAGTACGGCGAGATGATCTACATTGCTTATAAAACCAGTAGCAGCTATCAGAAGTTAGGATACCTTTTTGCCAGTGGAACATTGGAGCAGTTAGTTTCTAGAATCAACTATTTGGAGCATTACAAGCAAGCACGTAAGGAGCAGATCGAGGAAATAAAGCTGAAGATGGATGACCTGTTGGCGAAGAAGGAAGAATTGGCTCAAAAAGAAAAAGCCAAGGAAGCTGTTTTAGCTGAACAGGAAAATCAATTAGGTGAGTTGGAAGACCTGAGAACCTCGGAAAGCAAACTGTTGGCAGAGCTGCGTCAGAAAGTGGTTCAGGTAAAAGCAGATTTGGAAGACAATAACAAAGCTTTGAGAAGGTTGGATGGAGCCATTACTCGTGCTATACAACGTCAGGAAGCCGAGGTGGCAGCAGAAAAAGAGGCATTAGCCAATATGGACTTCTCTGCATTTAAAGGTAAACTGGAATGGCCTACAAAGGGGTTTGTGTCAGGAAAGTTCGGTAGGCACCCACATCCGGTTATTGAAGGTGAGAGCGTAGAAAATCACGGAGTCGTTATTCGTACCACTAAAGGAGCTACTGTACAAGCGGTACAGGCAGGTGAAGTATTTGCAGTGACCCGTGTGCCTGACTTGAATTATGTTGTGATGATCCTGCATGGAGATTACCTAACTGTATATGCCAATTTGGAAGAGGTAAGTGTGAAGGTTTGGCAAGTGGTGAAACCAGGAGAGCACTTGGGGGAAGTAGCAAAAAGTTTAGAAGGAAGTCATGAACTTCAGTTCCAGATTTGGCGAGGTGATGAAAAGCTAAATCCAGAAAGTTGGTTAAAACAATAAGTACAAAAAAAACAGCCTGCCAGAATAAACCGGTAGGCTGTTTTTTTTCTCAAGTAAACCCTATATAAAGTATGTCATCGAACATTACTAACGGCCTTGCTTAGTAAAAGGTTTCTTAGTTAATGTTAATTTCTACTTTCTTTTTCTCTTCTTTCATTTTAGGAATATGGATGCTCAATATGCCATTTTCATAAGTGGCAGCAATCTGCTCTCCATCTGCGTTTTTAGGTAGTTTGAAGGCTCTTTCAAATGAACGAAGTACAAATTCATTGCGTAGCACTTTTTCATTTTCAGAACGCTCAGTTTCTTCTACTGTAGAGGATACTGTCAGAACATTCTCATCAAGTTCCAGTTTGAATTGCTCTTTAGTTTGTCCTGGAGCAACCACCTCAATTTTGAAGCTGTCTTCAGCCTCTATTACATTGACAGGAATAGTTTGATTTTGAGTTGCTTTAGATGCAGCTTGTGAAGCTGTACTTAAAACATCGTTTACTAGATTGAACATTGGGGAAAATCCGTTGCTATACGATTTAGTTCTCATGTCTTTATATTATTTAGATTTTGTAATCAGTTCATTAACCTACGTTCTCCCCATAGTCAAGTGTTATGCCAAGCGATTTTCAATGAATTTAGGTGACAAAATGTCTTAATTCGTCTTTTTTTATTTATGATTAAGTGACAAAGTGACAAAGTGACATGTTTTTCTTGTCTGGTAATTATCCATAATGACAGCATATAGTTAAGGATATGACTTCTATGAAGTTTTCTTGAAAAATCTACTAAGGAACTGTTCTTTTTATTAACTTCTGAGTAATCAGTATCTAATGCTGTTTTTTGAGAAGAATAGTTAACCCAACTGATGAATTAAATATAACTTGATGAAGAAGTCTGTACTTGTAGTCATACTTCTGTCTTGCTGGCTCATTGCTGTACATGCTCAAGACAGAAGGATTACGGGAACTGTAACTGACATTAATGGTCCACTTCCTGGTGTAACCGTTCTGATGAAAGGTACACAAGAAGGTGTTGTTACAGGTATTGATGGAAAATACACTATTCCCGTTTCCCCCACTATTACTCACCTTGTCTATAGTTTCATCGGCTATGAAACCATCGAAAGAGAAATCGGTAACCAAACGGTTATTGATGTGCAAATGGCTGAAGACACACAGGAGCTGGATGAAGTCATTGTAACAGCCAATGCTATTGAGCGTGAAAAACGTACTTTAGGATATGCTGTGACCTCTGTAAAGGGTGAGGAATTTGTAAAGGCCCGTTCCACCAACTTTGTAAACTCACTTTCTGGTAAGGTGCCAGGTGTACAGGTTTCACAAGCCAGTGGTAATCTTGGTGGTTCAAGTCGTATCGTTATCCGTGGTACAAGTTCCTTGAGTGGTAATAACCAACCATTGTTTGTAGTGGATGGGGTGCCAATTGGTAACTCTACCCTTACAACAGGTAGTAATATTCAAGGAGCCTTTGATGCTGGTAATGGAGCAGGAGAAGTCAACCCTGCCGACATCGAATCAGTGACAATCCTGAAAGGAGCTTCGGCAGCGGCACTTTATGGTTCCCGTGCAGCTAACGGTGCAGTAATTATTACCACCAAAAGAGGCTCTAAGAAGGCTGGTCCTGTCGTATCATTTAATTCCAGTTCCCGTTTTGAACAGCCCTTACGTCTTCCTGACTTCCAGAATGAATATGCACAAGGTTCAGAAGGAAAGTATGATGTTAATGCTTTGAATGGATGGGGTCCTAAGATAGAAGGACAAATTAGACCTTATTACAATTATGATTTGGATATCAATAATGTGCCTACCTCTGATTGGCCTACTGAAGCACTTACAGCCTATCCTGATAATGTAAAAGACTTTTATGAAACAGGGACGCTATTTATTAATACAGTAGATGTTTCCAATGCTTCAGAAAAAGGGGATTTCCGAATAGGGTTTACTTCTATGAATCAGACTGGTATAGTACCTGGGGCTGACCTTAACCGGTATACACTCTCTGTAAATGTAGGGCAGAAGGTTTCCAAGGTGTTGACTACCCGTGTTGGACTCAACTATGTCAAGTCAGATACAAGAGGCTCGGTAGCACAGGGTGGTAATAGCCCGAATGTCTTGACTTCTATTATGAATGGAATACCAAGAACTGTTCCCTTGGAAAGACTTAGGTTAAATGCTGATGGTACACAAAACCCAATAAGTCAATTCCAAAATAGCCCATATTGGGTCGCAGAGAAGAATGGTAATGATGTTTCAGTGGATAGGATATTTGGTTTCCTTATGGCGGACATTCAGGCTACAGACTGGTTAAGCTTTACAGCTAGAGGAGGTTTGGATTATCGTGATGATGAGCGGTTCCGTAAAACAGCAACCGGAACCTTAGGTGCTAGAGATGGTAGCTTTATGACTGATATTTCCAACAGGCAGGAAGTTAACTTCTCTCTGATGGCAAAGGTTAATAAGGATGTAGGTACAGACTTTAAGGTTTCAGCTGTGTTGGGACAGGATTTCAACATTCGAAAATTTACCCGAGACTTGAATGAGGCACAAGGGCTATTGATTCCAGATGTTTACACTCCGGGAAATGCTGCCAGCAATACACCCAATCGGGATATATCAGAAAAGCGATTGGCTGGTGTATATGGAGACCTTTCAGTGACCTATAAGAAGTTTTTAACCCTTAACCTGACAGGCAGGAATGACTGGTCTTCTACTTTGCCAAAAGAGAACAGGTCATATTTCTACCCATCTGCTAACTTATCACTCATTTTTACAGAGGCACTGCAAATCGGTAATGACATTCTTTCATACGGTAAGTTCAGGGCAGGTGCTGCACAGGTAGGTAGTGATACGTCTCCTTACCAGTTGCAGTATTATTACAGACCTAGAACATCGTACTTTGGACAGTACGGACAGAGTAATAATTATCCTTTCTTAGGTCAAAGCACCTTTGCAGGGTCCAGTGTGGCTCCTGCACAAGACTTGAAGCCTGAGCGTCAAACCTCATGGGAGGTGGGAACAGAACTACAATTTTTTGATGGTCGTCTCGGGTTAGATTTGACTTACTATGATATCCGTACCAGTGATCAAATTATAGCTGTTCCAATCCCAGAGTCGACTGGGTTGGTAGCAGAACTGATGAATGCCGGTGAGGTTCGTAATAATGGCTTTGAAATCCTGTTGTCGGCTAAGCCTCTTCAAGTAGGTGAGTTTTCTTGGGATACACAGGTAAACTTCTCCAATAACCAGTTTCAGGTAGTGTCTTTGGAAGCAGGGTTGGAGAGGTTACAGATAGCTTCAGCATTTAACGGGGTTTCTGTACAGGCAGAGGTCGGGCAGCCATTGCAGTTATATGGTGTAGGTTTTAAGAAAGACCCTGAGACAGGTGCAATTTTGGTTGATCCTGAAACAGGAAGACGACTGATTGGTGAAAACCAATCCTTCGGGTCTACGTCACCGGATTTTCTGTTAGGATGGCAAAACTCGTTTCAGTGGAAAGGTATCTCTGCCAGTTTCCTGATTGATTGGAGTCAGGGTGGCGTAATGTATTCAAGTACTGTAGCTTCCTTAAGAAGTAGTGGTGTGGTGGAAGAAACGATCGTGAATCGGGGAGGGTTGTTTGTTGATCAAGATGCAATGATTGAACGTGAAGGGACTTTATACCCTAACGATATAGCGATTACACCACAACAATTCTGGTCTACCTATTCGTCTAGTGATATTGCTGAAGGCAGTGTGTTTGACAAGACTTATATTAAATTCAGGGAAGTGAGAGTCAGTTACTCTTTGCCTCAAACACTGTTGGTTAAAACATTTATCAAAAAAGCCTCAATCGGTATAGAAGGACGTAACCTAGCCATTCTTTACAGTACCATACCACATATAGATCCGGAAACGAGCCTTTTCCAAGCCTCAAGTGACGCTTCTGGAGCAGTGGAGATGGGAAGCTTGCCATCAACACGCAGTATAGGGTTTAACCTTCAAGTGACTTTCTAGCCTATGCAGGTTACTGAATCAATCTAAAAACTGAGAGACCATGGAGTACAACACTTTAATAAAACGATATATCGGGATACTGTTAAGCTTGTTGCTAAGCATGACTGCTTGTGACAGTATCTTGGGTGATAATGAAGATCCCCTGGCTACAACAGACGACCAGATCAAGGAACGACCTGAAGCACTGTTTGTAGGTGTATTGACATCCCTAAGTTCTGATAGGGTATTAGGTACCAATGTATTCAACCGTTGGTCACAGCATTATGTGGGGGCATCTTTTTCCGATGAGGATAATTTCAATGTTCCGGACTTTCCACAGTCTGTGACTTGGCCTGTTTATTATGCTTCCGTTATTAAGAATACAATTCTTGGGGAGCGGGCAGCAGCCAGTGTAAATAGAAGGAATGTACAGGCGCAGTATGAGATAATGAGGGCATATGCATTCTACCATTTGACATTGATGTTTGAGCAAGTGCCATTTTCAGAAGTAATGGATTTCGATGGAGAGGACTTGAACACCCGTTACCCACATTATGAAAATCAGCAGGAAATATTTGAAGGAGTTATAGAGACGTTGGATGCGGCAATGTCAAGAATTAATACCAATGATACTGATGCAATCAAGGAAGAAGACTTACTGTATAATGGTAATATGGTAAGGTGGATGCAGTTTGCAAACTCCTTGAAAATTAAAACACTGATGCTGCTTTCTGGAAAAGATGATTCATACCATGCGGCATTGGAGGCAGCTTTTGGTCAGTCTTATATCGATGCCATTGAGGAAGAAGCGATCTTTCATTATGGAAGCACCTTGGCAAATGCTAATCAGTTTTATAAGCTGCACAAGCAATTTGCAGATGGTCAAAGTCAATTCTTTTTTGCTTCAGAGCCTTTTGTAGACATGTTGCTTAGTCAGGTAGATCCTAGGCTATGGGTATTTTATGACTATGGTACAGATGCAACCTCTGTAATCCATACAGGGATGGAACCTGGCAGTACAGCAGCCTTTACAATTACCTCAGTTTTGAGCTTGAATTATATATCAGCAACCTCACCGGACCTTTGGTTGACAGCTTCTGAAATGTATTTGCTCCATGCGGAGGCAATGTTAAAAGGTTGGATAAATGGAGATGCAACTCAAGCACATGAATTGTATTTGGAAGGTATCAGGATGAATTTCAATAGGATTAATAGTCTTGAGGCTGTGATCAATAATGGGGAGACTGTTGGTGAATCCCGTATTAACTCATACTTGGAGGATGTGCCTGTGTTGAATTTCCTAAGTAATGATAGAGCGATCAATGCAGTTTACTATCAGGCATATGTAGAAAGGTTTAACAGAGGGCTGGATGCATGGACTTTTGTAAGGCGTACAGGTTTTCCTGATAGACCTTTACCCGTGAATTCAGCATTGAGTGACCACATTACAAGGTTACCATACCCAGCAGATGAACGAAGTTCTAACGAGAACATACCGGAGCAACCGTTATTGGACGACCTGATGTGGTTTATGCCAATAGAATAAGACGAAAAGGCTTGAACATAAATCTGATAAATGATGAACAGAAAAATATATAGCTTATTGAGTTGTGCATTCCTGCTTTTCATAGGGTGTAACGACTATGATAGCTTTGAAGATGAGCTAAACCTCTCATTTGAGTCTCCGTCTATTGCCTTTAGTGATGCGACATTGGAGGCTGTCCATATGCGGGAGGGAGAAATTTTGGAAGTTGATATTTTGATGCCTACAGCCATTCCGGGTGATTTTGGGGTAGAAGTAAGTTATAGCTTTGATGGGGAGTCGGTATATGGAAATGAAAATGATTTTATCGTGCAGGTGGTGGAGAGTAATGATGAATCTGGCAGGGAAATAATCAAGGAAGCTACAGCAACAGGAGGAAGTTTTATCATTAAAAATAAAATCAGGGTGGACGATCGAGGAAACTTGGTATATACCAACGTTCGTAATCGTGCTACCATGAAAGTAATCACTTACCCAAAGATGGGAATTGACAAGCCTGAAGGAAGGAGTCTGAAGATTGTTCTGAACGAAGCTCAAAACTTGGATGACCCGAATATGACAGTCAATGTTGGACAAGGTGGTGTAAAGACAGAATACCAGATCATGGTGGATGATGCGCACTGTCCAACGGCTCTTCAGGGAGAATATGTCGCTGAATTGGTTTATGAAGGACAAAGTAGTTTTGTAGGTGATGTGACGCTGACAGCAGTTGATGATGGGGAGTCTTGGGGGAAATATGAGGTTTCCAATATCGCAGGAGACCTTTTTGGTGGTGATATTCCATTTTATGTCTTTGATCAGTGTGGTGATTTCATTAGCCCTAAAGATGATAATATCAGTTTGGAGGGAGCAATGGAAGAAGGGGGTAAGATCTCCTTATTCGTGACTTATCAGTCAGACCTGTTGATTGGGAATGAAGAGCAGCAGTGGATACTGACACTTGTAAAAAAAAATGAGTAACGGTATTGGCGACCCGAGCTCGGATACCTGAAATGTTTGAGTACAGATATCAGACACAGATATGTCTTGATTCAAAATACTTTCTATTATGAAAAAATACTTCCTGTTACTATTAATAATCCCCGTTTTGGTTGGTACAGGGTATGGACAGTTACAACAAACCCCGCAGGGACCGGTAGCGTTGCTGAAAGGTGTTCCTGCTCCAACCTTCCGGACCGATAAATTTTTTGTCAGGCTCAAAAGCCCTGACGATGTCGTATATGCTTACCCGTCAAATGGTAGGGTGGCTGCTCCAGCTGATAAGCAACGTTTGGTTGACTTACTTGCTTCACCACTTATCAGAAATGTACATGAACCATTTGCTGTATTTAAGGAAATAACCTCAGATGTGTTAGAGATTACCTTGCAACAAACTGCTGATATAGAACATTTCATAGAACGCTTTACTTTGGATCCAAATGTGGCAGAGATCGAGCGCATCCCAATGGATTACTTGTTTCAGTCAACAAATGACCCAAGAGTAGGTGAGCAGTATTTCCTGACTTTGACAAAGGCGACGAGTGCTTGGGAGAAGTTTACACCTTCTACAGAGCAGGAGATTGTAGTAGCTATCATTGATGATGCTGTATTGGTAGACCATGAGGATTTGAAGGATAATATATTTATCAATGAAATAGAGTTGAATGGTGAAGAAGGGGTAGATGATGACGGTAATGGTTATATAGATGATGTGAATGGTTGGGACCCAACAGGATTACTATATTTTAATGGAGACCCGAACCCTTCGCCTCCTGCCGAAAGAGCTACAAGTGAATCCTTTACACACGGTACGCACACGGCAGGTCTAGCAGGAGCGGTTACAGGAAATGGGAAAGGGATTGCCTCTATTTCAAGAGGAGGTGTGAAAATATTGCCTATCAAAGCAACTTCGGATGACACTTCTGATACCCGAAGTATGAGCCATACATTGGAAGGGATTGAGTATGCTATAGCCATGAATGCTGATGTGGTTAGTATGTCTTTTGGTAGTTACTCGGGAAGTACAATTGTCCAGCAACTGATTACACAGGCAACAAAGGAAAAGGGAATGATCTTTATTGCAGCAGCAGGAAATGATAACGTTCCAGTGAATCCATATCCAGCAGGGTACGATAACGTGATTGCTGTTGCCAATACCACGCAGAACGATACAAAAGCTTCTTCATCTAATTTTGGACCTTGGATTGATATTGCAGCGCCAGGAACTGATATCTTGAGTACAACAGCAGGGAGTACAAGTGATTATGGTTTTCTGACAGGTACTTCCATGTCTTGTCCGATTGTGGCAGGTATGGCTGCTATGTTAAAAGCACAAAATCCCTCTTTGACGCCGCTTGAAGTAGAGCGTATTATGAAGGCAACAGCCAAAGACTTGAACGAGACAAACCCTGAGTACCAGAATCAGTTGGGGGCAGGGCGTATCGATGTTCTAAATGCTTTGGAGGCCGTGATTGAAAACAGGCCTTGGGCAGATTTTGTGATCGGTGCAGATGCCATCGTATTGAATAAGCAAGTGACTTTTATTAATCAGTCTGTTGGTACAGACTTGTCTTATACTTGGAATTTTGGAGATGGAGAGACTTCTACAGAAGAAAGTCCTTCCCATATTTATACAGTAGATCCGCCAATTGGTAGCTATGCTGTATCACTCACAGTTTCTGATGGGGCACATTCACATACCAAACGCTCTTTTGTGAAAGTAGTGGAAGGTGCTCCTGAAGTAGTAACCAGACAAGTGCCTTATACTTTGGCTGATGGAGGGAATTTTGAATCTAATCCAACTGACTTTGTTCCGGATATTTTACAAGGACGAGAAAATATTGTGGTTTGGGAGTTGGGAGTGGCTGAAGGACCTATTTTGAGAAGTGATACGCTTTCGACAGGAAAGACAGTTTGGAAAACTACGCTTAATGGGAGTATTCCGAATGAGACATTTGTTGCAGCTTTATATTCACCAGCTTTTGACCTGAGTAATCAGCAGAAGGAATATAAGGTGCAGTTTAAGAAAAGTATGGACATCACATATTGTAATGCTCCGGCAGCAGTTCAGATGCAGTACAGTATTGATGGTGGTATTTCTTGGGCGAGACTTGGGGAGCAAGGAGATGGTATGGGAGAAAACTGGTATGATAAGGCTCCGGGTGGAAGCTGTGATATAGACCCTAGTATTGTAAGGGATCAACATGGTTGGATCGGAATTTATAACTATCAAGATACAGAGTATAATATCTCATTTTTAGGAGGAAATAGTAGTGTTCGTTTCCGTTGGGTATATTATATGAATGGAAACTTCTTTATTGAGGAGACGGATGATGGCTTTATGATTGATGATTTCCAATTGACAGCAGAAGACCCCAAAGCAGAATTTACGCTTAGTTCAGGTGTTGCGTATCAAGGACAGGAAGTGGAATTTCGTTATGCGTCTGGTGGCGCAACAGAGTTTTTGTGGAATTTTGGAGATGGAGGAACTTCCTCAACATACAACCCAATACATACCTATGCTACAGGTGGTGTTTATGATGTGGAGTTGACTGTAAATGGAAACGTGACCCAAACGAAGAAGATCAGTGTACTTGGCGCTATTGACCCACCATTCGAATTGGTAGACGGTGGAGACTTAGAAAATTTTGACAATAACAAGCCTTTGTTTTATGTAGACAATCAGGAAGGGTCGACTCTTGAGTTAGGTAATTCTACTGTAACAGGCAAAAGTGGAACAGCAAGTGGTTCGGTAGCTTATGTGCTAGCTCCTGATGAGCAGAGTTATCAAGTGCCAACAAGTGTCGTACTTTATTCTTCTCTATATGACTTGACAGGAAAGCAAGGTAACTATTTCCTTGAGTTCAAGACGAAGTATAATATGGCTTCTGGAATAGACGGTTTGATTGGTGAGTATACAGAAGATGCAGGCAAGACATGGAGTGTTTTGAAGCCGGAGTTTGCAACACATTGGTATGACAATGTGGCTAGTAGTAGCTCTGGATTTGTTCAGGGGTTGACTTTTATGTCCGGTGAAACAGGAGATGAGTTTGTTAAGAAGTATATAAATATATCAGACCTTGTTGGTAAGAAGGTTGCATTCAGGTTCACATTCTTGGCTGTCAATTCTCAGGAGAGTGGAGGAGTAGGGTTTGCAATTGATGACTTCCGGGTGATTACAGCTTTTGCACAACCTGAGAATATCAGTTTTGTAGCAGCAAGGCTAGGAGGTACTGGTAACCTGAATTTTAGTGCTACATCTGTATCAGCAAGTATTAATGAGCAGGTGCTCTATTTGGCAGATGCAACAGGGGACTATTTAAATTATGAATGGGATTTTGGTGAAGGTGCGGTGCCAAGAAAGGCAAAAGGAGCAGGTCCTCACTTTATTGTGTATACAACACCAGGTGCGAAAGATGTGAAGTTTACAATCTTGGGAACAGAGTCAGGCTCAGAATCAATAACTAAACAAGGCTTTGCTAAGATTGGTGGCGTGACATCTATTGCTGATAACACTATGCTTAAACAAATAAAGGTGTATCCTAATCCAATGGATTTTGGTAACAAATTGACCTTAGATCTCGAAGGTGCCTATACAGGAGAGGTACAAGTACTACTTTATAGTGTTTCAGGAAAGTTAGAGGCGACTTACTTGTTTAATAAACGGCAGTCTCTAATGCATGAGTCATTAATTGTGAGTGATTTGCCAGTAGGGATATATTTGTTAAGAGTCGTGACAGATCAAGGAAGTATGACACAAAAGCTGATTAGGAAATGATGAGATTAGTAGATGAGCTGCATATCGAAATATTTTGGTATTGTGTCAGTCGCTGAAATAATCTACTGACACGGTAATCTTATTACTGTATTAAAGTAAAAGGCCTTGAAGGAATGTACTTCAAGGCCTTTTGCTTTGCTGTAAGTGATGTGCTGAGGTTAATTATCTGATATTCAGTTTAAAAGGTTTTTAGGGGTATGTTAATGACAATTAATCCTTGATAAAGGGCTCTGAAGCACTTTTTAAGCATAATTAACATGACGGAGGTCACTATTTGTTAAGAAAATTAGGGTGGTGTTAATAAGGATGTAAAACGAGTGACTTTCCTATTATTTTTAATATTCTACTCTATTGTGGTATTTTATTCTGAATGAGAATATTATTTGTTAATTAAGATATCATCAAAATGATATTTTATGTGTATATATTGATATTGTTAAAAAAGGTTAAAATTAAGAAATTAATAATGTTACATGTCGCCATTTTTAAATGATATTCATACATTCGTATCGTTGAGGGGTTTAAAGAATATTAACAATGGCCTTAGATGGCCGCTTTCTACTATATAAACTACTAACATTTTACTCCCATCTTACTCATATTTCTCATTGTTACTTTCTACTATTTAAAAACATCAGACTAGACCTTGACGAGGGTCGAGTCTGTTTTAGAACGCTGTAATCTTTTATGGTTGGTTTGCCTTGCAAAAGTTATAACAGTTGTTCTGAAACCTGCACAGGGAAAACGATTCCTGTAATGAAAAATTCGCTGAGGAAGCGGGTTGCATTAAAACTTACTGTTTGGTAAGTCTTTGCTACTTTCTGCTTTCATGCAGCTAACACGTTGTTTAAACTATTCAAAAACAAACAGACTTATGACAAAAAGACTGCTACTCACACTGGCACTCTTGCCTATGCTGTTTATGACGGCTTTTGCGCAAGAGCGTACTGTATCAGGTGTGGTGACGGATAATGGAGAACCGTTGCCAGGCGTAACAGTAATTCTAAAGGGTACTTCAAAAGGTACAATTACAGGACTTGACGGTGATTTTAAATTGGCTGTGCCAGGCCCAGAATCAATCTTGGAATTCCGTTTTGTAGGTTATAAAACAAAAGAAGTTGCTGTAGGCAACCAATCAGCTTTGCAAGTTCCTCTTGAAGTGGATGCAGAAGAGCTGGAAGAGGTTGTAGTAACAGCCTTGGGTGTATCAAGAGATGAGCGCTCACTAGGTTATGCAATGCAAGCTGTAGGTGGTGATGAACTTTCAGAAGTGAAATCAACAAACGTAGTAAGCGGCCTTGCAGGTAAAGTATCAGGTGTTCAGATCAACTCATCTTCTACAATGGGTGGTTCATCAAGAATCCTGATCCGTGGTGCTAACTCGATCAACGGTAACAACCAGCCACTTTTCGTAGTGGACGGTGTGCCATTAGATAACTCAAACTTTACTTCATCAAACCAAGAAAGAGGTGCGGGTGGTTATGACTACGGTAACGCAGCTCAGGATATCAACCCAGATGATATTGCTTCAATGTCAGTACTGAAAGGTGCAGCAGCAGCAGCCCTTTACGGTTCTAGAGCAGCGAACGGTGTAATTATCATCACAACAAAATCAGGTAAAGGTAGAAAAGGTATCGGCGTAAGTATCAATGCGGGCGTTACTTTTGACAACATCCTTCGCCTTCCAGACTACCAGAACTCATATGGTGGTGGTGGAGCAGGTGCTTTTGGCTCAGCTACAGATGCTAATGGCAACCCTTACGCTTCATATGCAGTGGATGAGAGCTGGGGTCCTAAACTGGACGGTACACCAGCAAGACAGTGGTACAGCTTTGACGAGTGGCACCCTGACTACGGTCAAGCAACTGCTTGGGAAGCACACCCTAATAACGTAAAAGACTTCTTTGAGACTGGTGTTACTACAAACACTAACGTGGCATTGAGCGGTGGAAACGATGTTTCTAACTTCCGTTTGTCATACACAAATATGGACATCAACGGTGTGATGCCTAACAGTGAAATGACAAGACACACAGTAAGTTTCAATGGTAGCACTAAACTGACAGATAAATTCACAGTTTCAACTGTAGCTAACTACGTTTCATCTAAAGCACTAGGCCGTCCAGGTACTGGTTATGATGGTGGTAACGTAATGCAACAGTTCAACCAGTGGGGTCAGAGACAGTGGGACAACGAGCAAATGAAGCAGTATAAGAACCCTGACGGTTCTCAACGTACTTGGAACAGAAGAGGATATGACGATGGAAGACCTAAATACGCTGATAACCCGTACTGGACAAGATATGAGAACTATCAGGATGATGATAGAGAGCGTTTCTTCGGTAACTTCGCATTGAACTACAAAATCAATGAGAACTTCTCAGTTTCAGGTAAGGTAATGACTGACTTCTACACAGACTCACGTAGAGAGAGAATCGCTGTAGGTTCAGTGGATATCTCAAAATACTCTGAGGATGTAAGATTCGTGAAGGAGAACAACTATGAGGCAATGTTGAGATACGACAAGACTTTCGATAGTGAGTTCTCAGTAAACGCATTTGTAGGTGGTAACATCAGAAAGCAATCATACAAAAGAAACTACGGTACTACTGTAAACGGTTTGAGCGTTGCAGGTCTTTATACACTGTCAAACTCAAACTCTCCAGCTCAGTTGCTTGATGATGGCTATACTAAGCAAGTAAACTCTGCATTCGCTTCAACTTCATTCGGGTACAGAAACACTTACTTCCTGGACGCAACAATGCGTGTTGACCAATCATCTACATTGCCAACAGACAACAATACTTACTTCTACCCTTCAGTGACAGGTTCATTCGTATTCTCTGAACTGGAAGGTCTTAACAACTCTAGCATCCTTTCATTCGGTAAACTGAGAGCAGGTTTTGCAGAGGTAGGTAACGATACTGACCCTTACAATATCCTGACTACTTATTCAGCTGATACAAGAGGTTCATTTGGTAACTTCCCACTTTACACAGTGCCAAATACACTGAACAATGTTGATCTGAAGCCAGAAACTACCCGTTCATTTGAGGTGGGTGTAGACTCAAGATTCCTGAATGACCGTATAGGGTTGGATGTTACTTACTACCGCAACACGACATTTGACCAGATTCTGGATATCGCAACTTCAGCAGCTTCAGGTTACTCAAGACAATACATCAACGCAGGTGAAATGTTGAACCACGGTCTTGAACTGATGTTGTACGGTACTCCAGTACAGACTGCATCAGGCTTCAAGTGGGATGTGACAGTGAACTGGGCGAAAAACATGAACGAAGTTGTTGAACTGTACACAGACCCTGAGACTGGTAAGGAAATCACTAACCTGAGATTGGCTAACGCTCCATTCGCAGTGTCAGTGAACGCTTTCAAAGGTGAGTCATACGGACAGATCGTAGGTACAGGATATGTATATGACGACAACGGCAACAAGGTTGTAAACGAGGATGGAACTTACAAAGTGACTGACGGAGTAGTAAACCTTGGTTCATCACTGGCTAAATGGACTGGTGGTATCAACAACACATTCTCATACAAAGGTATCTCACTAAGAACACTACTTGATGTTCGTTACGGTGGTAAAGTATTCTCAACAACAAACATGTGGGGTAAATACTCAGGTATCATGGAGGAGACTGCAGCTAACGGTGTTAGAGAGAACGGTCTGATTGTAGAAGGTGTAAACGAGGATGGTACGCCAAACACAACTGTAATCGATGCCAACACACACTTCTTTGCAAACGGTGGTTACACAATTGCAGAGGCAGACGTATACGATGCGTCTTACGTGAAGCTGAAAGAATTGGCATTGAGCTACAAATTGCCTAACAAACTGGTAAGCAACTACGGTATCAACAACGTAACTTTCTCAGTTGTGGGTAGAAACCTGGCGATCCTTTATAGCGAGCTGCCTCACCTTGACCCAGAAGTAACAGCTTCAGCGGGTAACATTCAAGGTATTGAAGGTGCTCAAGTACCTAGTACAAGATCTATCGGTTTCAACGTGAAATTTGATTTCTAGTAGGAGATCTTTCTAAAGGTATGGTAGAAGGTAACTTTTACCATACCTCGAAACCTAAAGAATTGATCAATTTATCTTAAAGAGAATTATCATGGCAAATACAGTATATAACAAATTCAAAGTGGCTGCAATGGCAGGTATGTTGCTTTTCGGTGCAACAGGCTGTAACCAAGACTTTGAAGAAATGAATATTGATCCGGATCAGCCTTCAGTGGTAGAGCCAGGTTTCCTATTGGCTTCAGCTCAAAAAGGTTTGATGGATGATATGTGGGATGAGTGGGCAAACGGACGTTTCGGTCTAATGTACTCTCAGTTCTGGGCACAAAATAGTTATACATCAGAAAGCCAGTACAAGGCAAGACCTTCTGAGGATAACAACAACTGGACTGCTTGGTATGCAGGTGGTCTGAAAGACCTTCAGGCTGCGATTGACCTGAACAATGAAAAAATTGCAGCAAATTCTTTCGCTTCAGAGGCAGAGAAAGCAGCAGCAGTTAACCAGAATGCAGCAGCAGAGATTATGAAGGCATGTATGTTCCAACTGATGACAGACATCTGGGGACCAATTCCTTACTCTGAAGCACTTACAGGAAACAAGACACCTAAGTATGATTCACAGGAGTCTATTTATATGGACCTGTTGGTAAAACTGGAAGAAGCATACAATAGCATTGATGCAGATGCTCCAGCTTTTAGTGGTGATGCACTGTACAATGGTAATGCTGTAGCTTGGCAGAAATTCGCAAACTCATTGAGAATGAGAGTGGCGATGAGAATTGCAGATGTGAAGGAAGATGTGGCTAAAGAAAACTTTGCTGCAGCCTACAATACAGGTCTTTACTTTACTAGTAATACAGACAACGCTCTTATTGCTTACACAGATGCTCCTCACAACAACCCATTGAATGAGGACCGTAAGACAAGAGAGGACTTTGCAGTAAGTAACACGATTGTTGATCAGATGCTTGCTGATAATGATCCAAGATTGTCTGTTTATGCAGAGCCAGCGGCTAGTACTGGTACATTTATCGGTATGATCTATGGTGAGAATGAAAACATTGCCAACAACCTTCCTGTAGGTGCAGTGTCTCAGCCAGGTACAGCGGTTCTTCAATCTTCATCTCCAGGTATGTATATGGTTGCAGCTGAGGTAGACTTCCTGTTGGCAGAAGCTGTACAGAGAGGCTTCATCGGCGGTAGTGCAGCAGCTCACTTCAAGCAAGGTATCCTGACGTCAATGGACCAGTGGGGTGTTGACAAAGCGTCAGCAACAGCTTATGCAGATGCTCAAGTTTATGATGCAGCTAACTGGAAAGTATCACTTGGTGAGCAGAAATGGTTAGCCTTGTACATGCAGGGACACCAAGGCTGGATCGAGTGGAGAAGACTGGATTTCGGTATCTTGAGACTTCCTAAGGATGGAATCCTGATTGCAGGTCTGAACACAATTCCTACAAGAAGACAGTACCCTATCGACGAGCAAACATTGAACGGTAACAATTATCAGAGTGCCCTGACTGAAATCGGAGGTGCTGATAAAATGGATGCACGTGTTTGGTGGGACGTTGCTGAAGGAACAGTTGTGGACTACAACTATTAATATAGGCTTTCAGGAGAAGCTGTAAAGCTTCTCCTACAAAGAGCTTTTTATATTTTGGTTAACAGACAAATAACAGAAAAATGAAATTCAATAAATATATAGCAACAGCTTCTGTATTGGCAGCAATGAGCCTAGGATCATGTGCAGGTGAAGCAGAACAAGATTTTGTGATTCCAGGCAATAGCTTTGGCTACAGTACAAAATACAGTTTCACAGACCTTGACAAAATTATGATCAGCATTGATGCAGAAGGTGTTGATGCGGCTGTTTTGGAGCAGGTTGTAAGAGATGAGGATGGCAATATCCTTCAGATCAAGAAGCTGGGTGATATGACGATTTCAGGAGGCAAGGCTTCAATCGAGCTGAACCTGTCTGATGCAGAGCTGTCAAGCGTAGGGGATGAAGTAGAAACTCAGTACACTGTGACTAGAGGTGGTAGCACTGAAACTTACAAGTACAGCACGATTGCAGTAACTTCACCAATCAGCTTTGAAGCAGATGAGGTGATCCAGAACGGCAAAGATGCTTTTGTAAGGTTTGAAGTAGGTACAGCCAATGCAACAGTTTCAAATGTAGTAGTTGAGAGCGCAGTACTGAAGTATGATGAGGACAACGCTGGTGTAGCATTTTCAACAGTGGCAGGTGATTTTGACCTTGCAAATGACAGTGTTAGCCTGAATGGTGTGGACTACTCACTGTATGATACACTTGCATACAAGGTAATAGTGAATGGAACGTCTACAAAAACAGTATTGGTTCCAGTGAACAAATACACTTTTGATAGCAAAGGAGAGGATATGAAATATGCAGGTCAGACATTCACTTTCATGGAGGATGTTGAGACTGTAGGTTTCGATATCGTTTCAGGAACAGGTAATGACTTGGGTATTACAGGTCTTGGTACAACTATGTTTGTGAAAGCAGCAGATTTGGATGTATCAGATAAGTTCCAAGCACAAAACGCATACGATGCAGGGACACCGGCAGCTTCTTTGGCAGGTCTAGTAGATGGTGACATTGTTGTTTATAAGTCAACATACACAGACGAGGACAACAAAGAGCATACAGTGTTCGGAACATTGACAGTTGATGATGTTACTATCACACTGGATGCAGATGGAGCAATTGAGGACAAGTCAATCTCTTTCTCTTTCCAGAACTAAGAGATAGCTCATGTGAATAATAAGAAGGCTACCATGTAAAGTGGTAGCCTTTTTTATTTTATAAAATCAGAGCATTATCTTTTCTGCATTTTCAAGATTCTAGCAAAGGAAGATACCAGTACAATGCCGATGGCAATAGCACCAGCTTCGAAAAGTGTAATGGTTAGCTTTTTGAGAAATCCAACCTCATTCCCATTGACAGACTCCAGCATTGTATAATACATTCCTCCACCAGGAACAAGTGGAATAACGGAACTGATGATGACAATAGTGGCAGGAATTTTCATTCTCCTAGCTAAAATCTCTGAATAGACCGTTACCATGCAGGTAGCCATAAACATGGAAACAACGGAACTTTGTTCGAGAGCTAGACCGATTTCATAACAGAACCAGCTAATACCCCCTCCTAATGAAGCAAATATTAAGTGTTTACCTCTGATGTTGAAAATAATACTGAAGCCGAGACTCCCAATCAGTGCATAAAATGTGTTGAAAAAAATCTGTTGTGTTAACATCTCATTCAATTTAGTTCTGTACCGTACCAATGATTACATACCAGAATTCATAGGCGAATCCAGCTCCGACAGAGATAGCAACTGCTACAAAAAAAGCTTCTAGTCCCCTAGATAAGCCACTTACCAGATCACCGGCAATGGTATCTCTGATAGCGTTGGTAATAGCTAGACCCGGTACCAATAGCATGATCGCTCCAATTGTAATTTTGTCTTCATTGACTCCTATACCCATATGCGTCATGAATAACGCAGTAAAAGTTGCTACTGCTCCGCCTGTAAGGTTGGTCAGAAACCCGATAAGCTGAAGTTTATCACTTATCCAAGTAAGCAAGTTAAGGAGGCATCCGATAAAGAATGCTACACAAAAATCACGGAATGAACCTCCATACAAAAGACAAAAGAATCCCGCTGCTGTAGAAGAAATAGCTACAGTAGTCAGATGCGAGTAAGAACCTATTGTTTTGATATGTTTGAGTTCCTCACGTACGCTACGTACTGGTGGTTTCTCATGTTGTACACGTCTCGATATGTCATTGACAAGTCTAACCTTTTCAAGGTTGACAACTCTTTTTGTGACCCTTTTTACCAATGAAAAAGAGTTTCCCTCAGTGTCAGTGACCGACATCATAATACCTGTTGGCGTAACAAAACTATCCACTTCTTCTATACCATAACACTGGCAGATGTGGGTGATAGTCTCTTCAACACGGTAAGTTTCACCACCGTTTTCAAGGATGATTTTTCCTGCTTCAGCAGCCAGATGCATGGTTTCATGAGTATCCATCATGAAAAAATTTTTGGGTAAAAAAAATACAAATGCACAGTACCTATATGTACAGGTGCTAATTATCCGACAAATAAAACAAGAAAATCGAGAAATAATGAATAGCTGTGTGGATAAAACAGAGGGGTAGGAGGTGCTTTTGAAAAAAGCAGATAAAAGTTTGCCTACTGTTGATTTGAACAATCACAGTAAGTAGTAGTAAGTAAGAAATTTAACTGAAGTATGGTTTGCTAGTTGTGAACAGTAGATCGCCCTAAGCAAACCATACTGTCATTTTTGAAGGTTAATACCAGTCATTTTGCATGCCATCATAAAGGTAATTTACTCTTTCTGTGGCTTCTTCCACGAACCTTTCAATCTCGGGAACGAGCTCTTCTTGAATTTCTTCAGGTTCTTTGGTGAGCTTTTTCATGACCTTATGAAGATAACTTTCTCGTTTTTCAAAAGGAAGACTTTCATAAGTCATCATGATCTCGTTTAGATCAAATCGTCTAACCATGGCTGGGTGGTTTTTTAGTAATGGACTAAAGTAGTTAAGGTCTTTTGAGCCTGCTGCTGTTCTGACCAGATATCAATGCATTAGTATTACTGAAGTAGCAGAAACAATTTTCTGTACTTCCACCTTAACCTGCAAGCAGGTTGACCGTACAGTTGATAAATGTTCTATTATTTATCAGATAGTGAAAACTGCACACACAATATTATAACGAAATATATAATATTTTGGTTTATTATAAGGTGTATCTTAGGTGTTATTTTTATTTCATTGCAAAGATGTTCTATTTGATTGATATATTCTTTGCTTGTAGTTCAAGTGTGTGTTAACTTCTTGAAACCTCAAAATGGCAATGAGAATAGAAGGTTAAGAGCATAGAAAAGCCTTCCTACAATAGCTGTAAGAAGGCTTTTATTATGAGAAAGGCTTTTCTACTTTAGGCCAAGTCAAACCCAGAAATATAAGTTGGTCTACTTTCTATATCACGGGCTGTTTCTTCTGAGATTTCGGAATATTTGACAATTACATCTGCTGTGTTTTTATCATTGAACCTTTCCAATACCCCTTTACTCTTGATTCCTTGGAGTAGTTGATAAAGTGAAGACTCTATATCCGACCAGATATTAATACTGTAATAACCAGTTTCAGCACAAACAGCTTCAAACAATACAGGAATCAGGTGCTCATACCCTTTTTTGCAGTATACACCTTCTCCAGCCAAGAAGTTGTAAGCGTTAGGGTTGAATACTCTGGAAAGGATTGGAAGCTTAGGAAGTAGGTTCATGGCAAGGGCGCCAACAGGGCCAGACATCTCTTCCATTTTCCAATGAGTAGGCAGAGCCTGAATACCCGCAACTATTTCATTACCTTCTTTCAGGACAAAATAATTGTCGTCTTTAAATAGGTTTTCAGTGGTAAAGAAAGAATACCCTTTGTAATAATCATGAAGGAGCTGCTTCATTTGTCCCTTGTCGTCAGCATTTAGCCTGCTGACACGGTTATCTTTTTTCGGGAACATACGGCTGAAGATGGAGGTGGTCATCTTACGGATAGGGTTAAAGCCAAACCTTTCACAAAGTTCTGCGGACCTTACATTTTCCCTTTCTACATAAGCATAAAACACTCCACCACCTGTTTCAGGAAAGTGTTCAGCTTCCAGTTGATTAAAGATCAGGTCAAGAAGAAAGTTGGACTTTTGTCTCTTTTGCGTTTCTCTTGACGTACTTCTGAACTTTTCATTGAAAGCGAAATAGCGAACATGGTAAGCCGTAGTTGGGGCTACTGTATGTAATATCGGACGGGTACATATCGTAACCGTACCTAGTAGCACATCATTCCGTCTTAGTGCAAGAAAGTAAGGATTGTCGATCTGATGTATATACTCTCGTGTATCCTTGTGTCGGTAACGCATTGATCCTGGAGTTCCAAACAAAGTTTCTGAAACAATATCTACAATATCGTTTGCTGGAGATTTTGTTCGATCAAGGGTGATACTACCTCTTTCAAAGAGTAACTCTTTCTCAGATTGTTTGTAAGTCATGGTTTGTTGAAGTTATAGTACTTAAGGGGAACAATGACCCTAAAATACAAGTTTACCCGAATGCTGTATTTAGCAAGTTAGTCCGTTTGTTACTGCTGGAACCTGATGGCTCCACACTTTCCGAGATCAGATCGGACTCTGATTGTACGCTTCAAGCTACCTGCTTTGATTTCTATCGCAGCAGTGGTAGGTGGTTCGGTACCGAGGTCATGCGCAATCAGGATCAACCGGTTGTCTTTGCTGTTATCTATATTTAAAGTAAGTTTCCTTTTCTTCTTTCTCAGTGAGTAGCTTTTTACGAGCCAATGTTTGTTGAATAATACGGAAAGAACATCTCCATCTTCTGTCTTGTCGTCCCATATCTTTATTTTCACTTTGCTAACGCCGGCAGGAAGATTCAATACATATTGATCTTCTACTTCTCGGTTTTCAACAAGCTCCTCTGTTGTTGGTTCAGGTATGGGAGTCTCACTGACGGTTGCGACTACAGGTTCTTCCTTTTTCTGAACAATGACTGCTTCCACTTTTTCAGGCTCTATGGTTTCTTCCCCATCAATCGCTACAACTGAAATGTCATCAAGATAAACATAAGTTTGTGGATCTGTATCATAATTCATATGACGTAGACTTATTTGATCGTCAGTAAAGAAGTTACCAATCGTCATGTAGAGATAAGGCTCTTGCGCAGTAAATTCAAAACTGTACTGTTTCCACTCTTTCGTGTATAAGATGTCCTCAATGGTGAACTGAGGTTTGACAGCAATTGGTTCATAAAGGTATTGCTCCAAAGCACTGCTGGTAAAGGCAACACCAAGCCCATTTGATGCAACACTGCCATAGGCTACCTGATTTCCATTGGTAATATAAAAAGAGCAACGGTATTTTTTGCCTTTAGTCAAGTGTGTATCAAGTTTGACAGATGCAAATTCCCTATAATTGGGTACCCGTTGCATGTAGGTAATCAATCCTAGTACAGAGTTTCCAGAATGAGGAGAAAAAGAAGCCTTGATTCCCTCTAGGGATTGCTCCTTATTGATATACATATGGTCAGGAGTTCCATATAAGGTTTTTGGCTTACGCTGATTGGTGTTGAACCATTCGGATACATTATCAAGGTAAGCATGTCCACGAGTTTCTGTCTTGATCTGTTCAAAGCTTGCATTAGGTACCATGTTTTGGGCTGAAGCTTGAAGGCTTCCAAGTCCAAAAAGCAGGCACAAAGTATATTGTAGTTTGTTCATTATCTCAATTGTTTTTCGGGTTTTATATGTACTTAAAGTAAAGAGATAAAACCCGATATTCAGCCTTACAGCTGCGTTTAATGGGAAAAAATCAAGGTAATAAAATAAATTACCAGTTTATATTGTAAATAAGGCTTTTAGGGTAGAATACCATCTGTGCAAAGGCAAAGGAATTCTGACTTTTGAGCGGCTTCAGCTTTTCTCCTTTTAACGCTCCATCAATACATGTGCCGTCAAAACGCCAAAGAGAGCCTGTTTCCTCATCTTTGAATAGTTTTCCTTCTTTCTTGAACGTGAGTAACTGTCCGCTTTGGAATGCGGAATAAGCTGCTATAGCACCAATTGACTTACTTTTGCTGATATCCTTTTCATCTAGAGCGGATTTTACACCTTCCTGATAGAAGATCGTTACAAACATGTCCATTGGTTTGTCATTCAAGGCTCCCATTTTTTCAATTTCTGAAAATGGGTAAACGATATGCTTCCCGATAATTTCGATTCCTACCACTCGTTCCATTGCCATTAAAGGGCTGTCCGGCATATGACGCAGAAAAAGCGGCTTTTCTCTAAAGGCTTGGTCATACTTGTAGTATGGTGTAGTGCCATATGGAATGACTGGGTCTTTCGCTTTTGGTGAAACAGCTAATCCATAAGGGTAAGCATTCCAAAAGTCTCCCATTGTCATCCGAATACTTGAAATAGGTTCAAGGGAAATGCCTGCAAACTCACCTACCATTGCCTTACCCGTGAACTGTTGCCACCAGCTTTCTGAAACCCTGTCATATAACACAGTGTTGCTGTTTCTTAGTAAACCACTAACACTGAAGTCAATTTCACGAGGCATTCCTTTGTGTACAAAATCCCTGCGCCATACATTGACAGCATCTGTTAGTGGACAGTACGTAACGGCAATTGCCTTTCCTCCTATACGATCATTGATCACAGGGTGATAAAGCAGCATGCTTAGTGGATAGGCCTTGTGTTCACGACCTACAGATACAATAACAGCTACCTCATTGAAGTCATAGCTTTTTTTCGCCTGTTCATTGTTGATGAAAGTGGGGTAATCAATGCTTTTAAAAGCATTTTTAGGAGTGTAAGCTTCAAATTCATATTCGTTGGCTAATGAGAGGTGTTTATTGGTTTCCCAATCAGGATAGACGCCTACCCTGCTTCTCTGGGCATCTGCAGTGCCTCCCAGCAGTAAGAATGATGCCAATGCTAGTCCTGTAATTCTGAGCATGAAAAAGGTTTTAAAACGTTTAATTGTATGTCAGTGGAATACTGACCTTATAGTTGGCTACTCTTAACACATTCTTTAAGAGTGTTTTTACAAAAGTATGAAAATGCAGGGGGGGCTTCAAGAGAAAAAACTTTAACAGATACTAAAATCTATTATTATATAAAAAAATGAGGAATAAGTATCAGCTTATTCCTCATCCTGTTGGTTTACTTACGTGACTCGTAGTCAATTCTGCTTGGGGTAGCCTCCCCATTGATGATCGGGGTAACGCCTATTGAGATAGCTCTGATTACATCCGTCATATTTTTGAAGTTAAGTGTTTCTATTTCGTCATTGACAGTATGATAGTAGCTGTCAAAATCAATTGGGTCAGAGGATACTGTATGAGCAGGAACGCCCAGTTTGGCCATTGAAGCATTGTCAGACCTCATAAACAGGTTGTAGCTCGTATAAGGATCCTTAAAGAACGTATAACCGTGCAGTCCTGCTTCTTTTTTCAGAATGGCACCCAAGTTTGACTTTTCAAAACCTGTAACATATGCTTTGCGGACACCTCTGTCAGAAGGTTTTCCGATCATTTCAATATTTACATGTGCTACGAATGTTTCAGGTGTAACTTGCTGTGCAAAATACTCAGAGCCTTTCAAACCTTGTTCTTCAGCATCAAAGGCAACGAAAACCAAAGTGCGCTCATTTTTTTGCTTTTTGAAATGGTTAGCCAGCTGAATCACCGCAGCAACCCCTGTAGCATCATCATCAGCACCATTGGCAATAGAATCTCCTTGAATAGGCTCCTGAATACCAATATGGTCATAGTGTGCAGAGAACAATACTTTCTCATCACTTTTCTTGCCTGGCAATACTCCTACAATGTTGGTTACTTTAACTTCTTTGACACTTTTTTCGATCTCGATCTTGGCTTTTTTGACCTTCTTGTCGGCTGTCAAAACCCAAAGAGAGAAGTGCTTGTCATCCAATTGGTTTTTTGGAGGTGTATTGCGGAAGTAATAGCTGAATTGCTGAAAAGTCTCACTATGTGCCGTATCAACCAGTACCAAAGTAGGTTTTTCGGCAGCTCTATATTCGCTGAATTTCTGCCTGAAGTCATCACCACTGTTTATTTCAACAACATTAAGTTCTGAAACTTTTTTTGTCTTGAAATAAGTACGGTCAGTCAGCGCAAAACTATTGTTTGAAGAGAACTTCTGCTTATTCAGCTTTATCGATTGTGATTGAGTTGTAGTGGTGTAAAGTGTGAATGACTGTTGGTAACTGTTCATTCCTTCCATGTAAGAAAGACCCGCTTTCTTGAATTCTTCTTCGATAAAACGGGCTGCTTTTTCATTTCCTTTCGTGCCTGTTTCCCTGCCTTCCATGTCATCATTGGCCAGAATACTTACAATACGTTCTGATTCAGCATCACTGATGGCATCTTGAGCAAAAACTGGATTAAGGGCGCATAAAAAAGTTGTTGTCAGGCTGTTTAATAGAAAAATTGAAATCTTTTTATAACTCATTTTTAATTGATTTATCGGATAATACGTTTACAAAACTTTAAATACTTACATAAACAAATAAGGATTTTAGCAAGCAAATATCACCAAAAGTTAGCATAATATTGTTTATATTTAAGATAACATTCGAATGTAGTTTTTTCTTCGAAAACGATTTTATATTCAGCCCTGCATAATTACCTCTCTCTGGAAGCACCGCCAGTACCGCAGGCAATTTCGTCAAACCAGCACCAAAAAACCTTCAGCTCATTCAACCAGCACTATTATTATCAGAATGTAAGTCAACTGCTTCGACTTACTGGAGGTTTTACCAAAATTCTGATTCATCATGAGTAACAATAAGAACATTGAGATCGAAAAATTATTCGACCAGTTACAATCTACCACAGATCAGGAGCAGATTAAAGACATAGAATCAAGTATCCTGTCTTTGTGGCTTAAAACAGACAACAGGCTTGTCGATGATTTGATGGAGGATGGAATGCAGCTGATGGGTAATTACCAGTATGAAGATGCTTTGGAAGCATTTTCAAAAGTCACACATATTGATCCTGACTACGCGGAAGGGTGGAATAAGCGGGCAATCGTTTATTATCTGAGAGGAGAGTTCAAGTTAGCGATCAGGGATATTCAAAGGACGCTCCAGTTAGAGCCAAGACACTTTGCAGCAATGTCTGGACTTGCTAACATCTTTCGGGAAATGCTGGCTTATAGAAAAGCCCTGAAAGTACTGAAGTATATGACCCGAATCTCTCCAAACAGGGAGACCCTTGAAGAACAGATCAAGGCACTTGAAGAAAAGCTTTAGTCAACTTAAACCTGATAATACCTTGGAGTGAATGTTTACAGATACTTAAAATAAAAAGACACTTGTGTATCAAGTGTCTTTTTATTGTGGATAAAAAAAGACCGAGCCTGCTTTTAGATAACAGGTTCGGTCTTTTTTCTTTTTCTTGAGGGGTCTGGTTTGTCTGGCGGAAGTATAAAAACACCGGGAGGTAAGTCTATCTTAGGTTCATCGCTTGGGTTGTCCCAACCACCTCCATTGTTGTCGTCATCTTCATCTCGCCTGGCGTCGTTGTTCAGGTTTCTTTTAAAATATGTGAGCATTAAGATAATCAACACTGCATATATTATTACCAGACATATAATGTTAAGCGTAGATACCATGATTGGTTAAGCGATTTTTGTAGTGTTTGGCAATGATTATCAGTAATTAAATTAATTAATTCTTTTGAAAAAATTAAACGACTTTACTTTTTAAAATGTTGAGACCTCTGAAAACATTGACAAACTGTTACCATCTAGGTTTTTCTTGTAATATAAGGGAAGCGATTCCCTTTCTACTGTCCTCATTCAGGCGATTTTGTGCACTTGATTCAGCTGCATAGGTGAGTGCATCTTCCAGTGGCATGCCTTGTAGCTGGGCAATGAGCTTCTTGGTAACAGCCATAGACTGTGTTGAATTGTCGAGACAAAGAGCAGAGGCAAATTGTTCAACTTTGATATCCAACTGTTCAGCCGTACAGGTATGGGAAATAAGACCATAATCTAAGGCTTCGGTCGCCGAAATCAGTTTTCCAGATAAGAGTAGCATTCGTGCTGTTGCTTCATTGGTCTTTCGGAGGAGGATAGGTAATGCTATGGCGGGTATCAGTCCGAGGCTGACTTCAGGGTGTCCCATTCTGACATTAGTTGAGGCAAAGACAAAATCACAAGAATAAGCCAGTGCAAAGCCTAAGGCAACAGCATCACCCTGTACTTGGGCAATAACCACTTTTGGGTGATGATAAATACTCTTAAGCAATTCTTTGATCTGATTGGATGCATGCAGGTTTTCAGTATAGGGTTGCTCCTGCATCTTTTTGTGATAGGCGGTATCGATTCCTGTACAGAATGTTGGGCCATTGGCTTTGATTACAATGACTTTGGTAGAGTAGTCTTTGAGGGCTGTATCCATCGCATCAGCCAATTCCTGAATCAAAAGCTTATCGAGTGCATTTCCCGTATTGACCTTGTTGAGTGTAATGTATGCAACCCTATTTCTTACGCTATATTCAATGAACTTATACATATAACTGACCGTATGCGATTGTTATTCCAGTCAATCGGAGTGGAATATAGTTTTGACAGATTCTTGAAAATTGCCTTGTGCAATAAGTGGTGCAAGATACACAAACCTACGTGATATTATGTTGATAACTCTGTGGAAGAAAGGTCGGGGATACTAACATAAAAGCACCCAAGATAATGATTGCTCAATATCTAAAGGTGCTAAATGTGGGTTGTCTCAGGCGAAGAAATATTTTGAAATCAGCTTTTGTCTAAAGCTTTGATAGGGCATAAGCATAGGCCCCTATACTGATGGCTTTACTGGTGCCGATAGTTGATACTCCAACTCCAACTTTTGCATCAGGATTGTAGATGATTTCCTCATCTGTAAAAGGAATCTTGATGGCTTTCTCATTGGTAGTGTAAAAACCATTTAAATCGTCTTTATTAGTCAAGTCATAAATGTTAGCCTGCAAGCGTGGAAACGCTTCTCCTTTGGCAGTCTGGTAATGACTTTGCATTTCTTTGATAGCAGCAGGCATAAACAGTTTGTAAGCACCGGATAGTCCGCCACCAATAACAATCAGGCCATCTACAAGAGTGGTCAAGTGAGACAAGACTTCTCCCAATACAGTACCTAGCTTTTCAAAAGCCAAAATTGCGGCCTGCTGATTCCCTTCCTGTTCACCAATACCAATTTCGTAGATATCTTTAGGTGATAGCGATTGAGGATTTTCGATGCCGGTTTCCTGTGCATAATAACGTTGTACGGCACGAATACAAGCACCTTCCTCTGCATTCATTTCTTGTTCGAGCCTATTACGGAAAATCCAGATTTCACCACCCAATGAGTTATCACCAATCAGGAGCCTTCCATCCGTAACAATTCCTCCTCCGAGTCCTGTACCTAGTGTGATTCCCACAAGGTTTTTGTACCTATGTTGGATCCCTTTCTGTGCAAGTTGACTGTTTACTTGAGGAAGTAGCCCAGCAATTGCTTCACCGTATGCATATAGGTCTCCATCATTGTTGATAAATACAGGCAGCTTGAATTTTCGTTCAAGCATGGGTCCCAATGCAACACCTCCTTTGAAACCGCTCAGGTTTTGTAAATCCTTGATAATTCCCTTAGGGTAGTCCGCTGGGCCAGGAAATGCAAAGCTGATGGCAACAGGCTCAGCATCTAGTTTACTTCTGACTAACTCAAAGCCTTCAATGATAGTGGTAAGGCTTTTTTCCAGATTGTGTCCGTTGGATGGATATTGAATAGGTTCTACTATTTGCTCACCACCCTGAATCGCAGAAAAAACAAAGTTTGTTCCTCCTGCATCGAGTGTCATCACTACTCTTTGGTCGTTGAAAATGCTCATGACAGTTAATAGTTTCTTGTTGTCTATCCGAAATTACTTGGCTGATGACTTCATGTCAAAATGTAAATTGGCACCATTGACTAATTCCTGATGTGAAATAAAATAGTTGCGATATGGTTTTCCATTCAGCAATATAGTTTGAATGACGCCATTTTCTCCTGATTTGTCTGCTGTAATTTCAATGACTTTTCCTCCATAATGCGCTTCACTCAACTGGATAGTGACCTTATCAAAGAAAGGAGCTGACAAGGTATAATGAGGTACTCCTGGGGCATCGGGGTAAAGCCCCATCATAGAGAATACCAGCCATGCTGACATGGTACCTGTATCATCATTGCCAGGTAATCCGGCAGGTTGATTAGTGAAGTGCTTTCTGATTAGGTTGCGAACGGTTGTTTGTGTTCTGTGTTCTTCTCCTTTTACATAGTTAAAACAGAACGGGTAGTTAATGTCCGGTTCATTAGCCATATCAAATTCTTCAGTGTCAAATAGCGACTGGAGGTGGTTTATAAACTTCTTTTTGCCCCCCATCAGCTTTACAACATTAGGCATGTCATGAGGTGCCATCATGGAGTATTGCCACGCATTGCCTTCAATATAGCCAACATTGGCTTGGAAGTTTGCTCCTGCTTTTGGGTCAAATGGAGTATGCCATTCTCCATTCGCCATCTTAGGTCTGAAGAGTCCTGTTTGCTTGTCGTATAGGTTTTGATAGTTTCTGGAGCGCTTGATAAACTCCTTGTAAATATTTTCCTTTCCCATTGCTTTTGCCATTTGGGCAATACCAAAATCAGCAATGCAATATTCCAATGTGGTGGATACCGTTCCATGGAGGTGTGCATCTTTACCAATTTCAAGATCAGCAGGAAGATAACCATGCTTTTCATAGTCAGCAATTCCCGGACGTAAAGGGTTGGTTTCGGTTTCTCCTTTATAAGCACTTTTCAGCATTGCTTCCATTGCTTTTTCAGCATTGAAGTCATGTAGTCCTTTGGTGTAAGTGTCTGCAATTACAGCTGCAGCAGGGTCTCCTACCATTGTAAAGGTTTCAGTCGAATTCAGTTCCCATTTTGGAAGCCATCCGTTTTCATCGTACATCTCAAGCATTGACCTGACCATGTCCAATTGCTGTTCAGGATAAAGCAAGGTCATCAACTGATTCATGCAGCGGTAAGTATCCCATAAGGAAAAGACAGTGTAACGGTCATGTTTGCTATTGCCTGTCTGGTGGGAGCCTACTTTCAGGTACTCACCATTGACGTCATTGAATACATTGGGGTGAATCAGAGTGTGGTAAAGAGCCGTGTAAAAAATGGTCTTGTCATCTTTTGTCCCACCTTCAACCTTGATACTTGAAAGTGCCTTTTCCCAAGCCTTTTGGCCTTGCTGATGTATTAGGTCAAATGTCTGCTCACCAACTTCTTTTTGAAGATTCTCACGGGCATTTTCTATAGAAACATAAGAAACACCCACTTTTACTTCAACCTGTGTCTGCTCCTCAAAGTCATAAGAAAAATAAACCCCGATACTATCTCCTAATACAGTA
This sequence comes from Limibacter armeniacum, assembly GCF_036880985.1. Taxonomy (NCBI): domain Bacteria; kingdom Pseudomonadati; phylum Bacteroidota; class Cytophagia; order Cytophagales; family Flammeovirgaceae; genus Limibacter; species Limibacter armeniacum. The sequence continues at coordinate 1,980,658 of NZ_JBAJNO010000009.1, read as the reverse complement.
CTGTAGTCTTCATTTTTCCAACGGACTTTGCCATTGTAACTACCTGCCCAGTTTGCTTCAATACCTTCAATTTTTTTGTGCTGTGTCCATCCCCCAAACCTGTCGGCAGGCTTTGACACTTTCATGACAAAGTACACTGGGTATGCGGCTTCTGAATTGTTGTAGCAGAAACCACCTACCATTCGCATGCCTTCCACTTCGGAATCAGAAACGACCTTGTACATGGCTCCACTTTCATTGGTCAGCCCTTGTCCCAAATTCAGTAACACATTGCTTTTTCCAGCAGGGAAGGTGAATCGGGAAATACCTGTACGTTGGGTTGCGGTTACTTCTGTCTTGATGTTGTATTTGGAAAGAATATTGGAATAGTAGGCAGGATGAGCTTGTTCATGGGTGTAAGTACTTCCATATACCTCAGGAGATGCAGAAAGCTCTCCGGTTGTAGGCATTAGGAGAAGAACGCCAAGGTCAGGGCATCCTACACCGCTTAAGTTTACATGACTGAAACCTGTGAAGAATGTATTTTCATGTAGATATGGGAAGGATACCCAATCACTATCTTTGTCCAGCTTGTTTTGCTTGCCAGCTGTATTGAATGGGACAACCGAAACCATTCCTCTTGGGACAATGGCTCCAGGGTTGGTAGCTCCGTAGTTAGAAGAGCCGATAAAAGGGTTGACGTAGTCTGTCAGTTGTTGCCCCATCAGGGTATAGCTCAAAAGCAATAACCATCCGGTAAGTATATGTCTTTTCATTTCCGAAATCTACTAAGAGTATGGAGTAGTAGTTACTTTCAATAGAGGAGGAGGGAAGCCACAACCTAAGTTGTAAGACTTCCCTGAAACCCCTATTACTCGATCACAAGTTCATCAGCAAATATCCATGGGTTGTTACCTGCTCCCATATGCCATGCAGGTATAGCATCAAATGGTTTTGCTATCACTTTAATATATCTTGTAGTGGTTGCTTGTTGTAATTTCTTTGTATATCGTTCAATATGAATCTTAGGATGAGTTTCAGGCATATTGTTTACAACACTACCAACTTCAATAAAGTCTTTACCATTCTCTGAAGTGTAATAGGTGACTTTTTGAGGAGGAAAAAGCCATGAGCTTGTATTGATTAGGAAACCTAGTTCAAGGCTTTCAATAGTTGTTGCTTTGCCCAAGTCAACTACAGCTTCAAGGTTTTCACGTACAACCCCTGCCCATCTGCCGTCATGCAGGTTTTCACTGCCATACTGACCGTCCAGTAGTCCATTTTCGCCATTATCATATTTTGAGCGTACCGTATAGTTTCTTTGGATACTAGGGAGCTCACCACCACTATTGAAAATGGCTTTAGTGAATTTTGTTTCAAGTAACCTGCTTGGCTCGTAACCATTTTTAATGGCTATTGCCTTTAATACAGCTGTTTCCTTAATAGTGAATCCTCCTGTGTAAAGTGGAGATTTTTCTGTTGGAATGGAGCCATCCAATGTATAATGAATCGCTACATTATCATTCATGTTTTTCAGCTCAATGGTACGACTGTCAAGAAAGAGCCTGCCGTTGGATGCTGTATAAGGCATGAAGAGCTGTGAAGGTTCAGTAGTGATAGACATATCTTCAGGAATCGCCTTTGAAACAGGAGCTCCTGATACAGCCCATTGTTTGTTAGGTTGATTGCCCATTTCAAATTCCAATGTGCCTCCATTTACAATATCTTCGTGTGTGATAAAGCTCTTGTTATATGCTTTTCCATTCAGTTTAGCTGATTGGATATAAATGTTTTCTTCCGAGTTGTTGTGTGCAATTACTTTAAACTGATTGCCATTAGGCAGGGTGATGTTAACCTTGTTGAATAATGGGCTGCCAATAATATATTCGCCGCTTACAGGATTAACGGGGTAGAAGCCCATAGAAGAGAAAACATCCAGGCTGACATTTGTCCACAGTCTTCATTACCACTGAGACCATCACGGTCTGCATGGTATTGGGTTTTGAGTACTTCTCGAACTCTAGCTTGTGCTTTCCACGGTTGGTCAGCAAAGTTGTATAAATAAATGACATGATGGCTTGGCTCATTGCCTTGTGCGTACTGACCGATTAGACCAGTTACGTCATGCGCATGCTCATTATCGTTAACCGATTCTTGGTTAAACATTTCATCGAGTTTGCCTGCAAAGTCAGCTTTACCTCCGTATAGCTCCATAAGCCCATCTACGTCTTGAGGAGCATAGAATGTATAATGCCATGCATTGCCTTCAGTATAGGAACCTGAACCTAAGATTGAGATTTTCATCGGGTCAAAATTCTCTTCCCAAACACCAGTGATATACCTGCCTCTCATAAAGCCAGATTCTTTGTCGAATACGTTTTTATAATAACCTGCACGTCTGCTGTAATCAACGTATTCATCCGTTTTACCCAATACTTTGGCAACTTGTGCAATACACCACATGTCGTAAGCGTATTCTACCTGTTTCGAAACAGCATTGGCTTCCTTATCCAAAGGAATAAAGCCCATTTCATTAAAGTACTCCAACCCTCTGTTTGGATCATTGGCAGCTACTTTCATGGCTTCAAATGCCAGTTCCTTATCAAAGTCAGCAGTACCTTTTATAATGGCTTCAGCGATAATCGACACCGAGTGGAAGCCAATCATGGTTCCAGTTTCGTTGGCAGCTAGTTCCCAAATAGGTAACTGTCCTGATTGCTCATATTTTTTGAGCATCGAGATAATGAAATCATTGTTTTCTTCTGGTTTCAGGATATTGAACAGTGGGTGAGTAGCACGGTAGGTGTCCCAGATAGAAAACAGCGTGTAGTTAGTGAAATCATCAGCTTTATGGACCTTCTGGTCCATACCTCTATACCTGCCATCAGTGTCCATGAATAGGTTTGGAGCCACCAAGGCATGATAAAGTGCTGTATAGAAGATTTCTCTATCTTCTTCATTGCCTCCTTCTATTTCGACTTTAGCCACTTCCTTACTCCATGCTTTCTTAGCCTCTAGGCGAACAGCGTCAAAATCCCAATCCTGAATGTCGTGTTTCAGGTTTTGTTCAGCCCCTTGAATATCAACAGCTGAAATACCCACCTTTACAAGTATTGCTTCTCCTTCTTTTGTGTCAAAATCCAGCAATGCTTTCAGGTTGTCACCATCAGCCTTACGAATGCCAGTTTCTACTTTTTCACCAGCAACAGCGGCAAATTGCTTGAACGGTTTTGAGAATTTGGCAACGAAGTAAACATATTGGTCTGCTGCCCATCCTCTAGAACGACGCATCCCTCTGATTTCATCATTTCCAATAAATTCCAACCATGTTTCTCTAGTCTGATCACCAATACCGTGTGTCAGGTCAATCAGGATATGGCTATTACTAGAAGCAGGAAATGTATAACGGTGAAAACCTGCACGCTGCGTTGCAGTCAGTTCAGCCTTTACGCCGCTATCATCCAGCATAACTGAGTAGTATCCTGCCTCGGCAATTTCTTTATCTTTCTTGAATCTAGAGCGATATCCTTCATCGGGATTATCTTTTGACCCAGGAGTGAAAAGTGGTTTTCCTACTTGTGGCATTACTAGTATATCTCCATAATCAGGGCCTCCTGTTCCACTTAAGTGTGTGTGTGAAAAACCCATAATAGAGCTGTCAGACACGTGATAACCAGAACACCAATCCCAGCCTTCAGTACCTGTGTCAGGTGAGAGTTGAACCATTCCGAAAGGCATAGTAGCACCTGGAAAGGTATGCCCATGTCCTCCTGTACCGATAAGAGGGTTTATATAATCAACAGCATTGATGCTTACCTCACTATTTGTTAGTTGTTGGTTTGTATGCTTTGCTGAAGGTACACATGAAGTTGCGATCAGTATAGCCGCCAAGTAGGTAGAAATCCTTTTCACTAGCGTAAAGTTTATTGTTCTGATTAAATCCCTATAGAAATACGCAGTTTAAAAAATGAATCTTAAAAAATACTAGCCTTGTTCCATATAAAATTAAAATGCCTGTTTATGCGTATTTTGTTTGCTTTGTATTTAACAAACCTACATAAACGTGTATAAAAGTGCAATAATAAGTGTATGAATGGTGGTTAATAATTTCAAATCGTGCAAATATCTACCTTAAACAAGAAGAAATTAGTAAATAAAAAAACCGCTATGAAGTGAAATGAATCACTCCATAGCGGTTAGGGGAATGGAAATTTAAAACTTCTTACTTATGGCTGAACCACTGTGGGATTGAGATAAAGCTATCATCTCCACCTGTAGATCCTTGACGTTGCATAGCTTCGTTAGCATTTGCTGCGTTTACTGTTAACTCCCTGTTTGGATAAGGGAAGCGTGTAGGACGAACACCTGCAGTGTTTCCTCCAGTGTGCAGCTCCACTTTTTCAAAGTTGCTTGTAGTAAATATTGAAGCATCACCTGTTGAAGCATACTCTGTTAGTGGATCAAATGCTTTTTGCTCCTCTTCGCTCAAACCTGCTGGAATTTCATAAACAGGAAGCTGAACAGACATGTCTTCTTCTGTAAGTTTTGCTTTTACAAATGATGGAAGGTGCGTTCTGTTCCATAGTGCAAATGCACGCTGACCATTTCCGATTTGTGACATCCAGTGTTGGTAAACAATCATCTCCAATTGAGCATCTTGACTTGCCGTACCGAATTCAGCAACCTGATCTTGAATATAGTTTTCAACAGAGGCACTCCAGTTATAAACAGGTTCTCCTTCATCAGTCAAATGTGTATTGTAAGCAGCGATAAGCTTATCAACTGTAGTTTGACCTGGGTAGAGTGAAGGGTACTTCATGATTGCCTTTCTCACACCGTCTTCAAAGGCAGCTGATGCATCGCCACCAATCCAACCTCTGTTAATTGCTTCTGCGATCATAAATTGTACTTCGTCAGCACCCATTACAGTAGAAGGTGAAGTAGCATTTAGGATAGTTTCAGGGTTCAATCCTGTAAGTAGTGCAAACTGACCGTCTTTTTTATACTCACGTCCATTAGTGGTTGTTAAGACACCTTCATTGGTTGTAGTATGGAATCCTAGCTGTTTTATTCCATCTCCCACTTTGAATAGACCTCGGCTAGCATCTCCTCTGTTTCCGTATTTCATCCCTCGATAGTGAACAGGCTTGAATGGTTCTGAAGCAGAGCTTTCAGCCATAGCAAAAGGATCAAAGTTTGGAATATCTGTAATTACAGTAGCTGTACCAGAAGAGTAATCCAGTTGACCACATACCCAGAAAATTCTTGGGTCTTGTTTCTCTTGCATAAGTCTAAGTGTAGTGTCACTCATAAATGTGTACGAGAAACCACCAACTCTACCTTGCATAGCAACACCAGCACCATTGATATGCTGTCCCCATGCTCCACCATTCTCTGTATGTTCTACCATACATGATTCATTTAGAGACTGAATATATCCGTTGCTGTCGTTATATGCTTCAGCAAAAACCTCTTGCCCTTTTCCTGGGTCGGCTGCTGACATCATCAAGCCAATACGCATTAGCAAGCTGTTAGTTAACTTAGCCCAATTGCTAGCATTGCCTTCATAGTACAAGTCGTAGTTGAACAGCTCCAGATTTGCATCAGCAAATTTTGATCTTGCCTCTTTTAGTTCATCGACCATCGCATAAAGGACGTCCTTTTGGGCATCATATTTAGGGTAGAATACTTTCTCTGAGTAACCTTTGCCTGCTTCAGAGTAAGGGATGTCTCCATAAAGAGATGTTAGGCGAAGGAAATTAACTACTTTTACCACTGTCGATTGTGCCAATTTGGCGTCGTTATGGTTGTCTGTATTTTCTTCCTCCAACTTGGTATTAACGTCAGTGATGTTTTTTGCTACATCACCCATGATTAAGCTCCATGTAGCTTCCGTATAACTATCACTTGTGCCAAAACCTACACCAGTTGTGTAAGCATTAGTGGATGTCATCGCATAACTACTAGACATGATTAAGTTTCCTCTCCAGCCTTCATGGCCACTGGCAAACATTTTCAGTTGTGAATAAGTAAACTGATGTTTTTCATCCAGTGAGTTGGACGTATATGGGTTCTCATTGATCTCGTCAAAATCATTTGTACAAGAAGAGAGAACGGATGCAGCGATGGCTGCTGAAAGTATAAATTTATTGAACTTGAATTTCATGATTGGTTATCGATTACAGGTTCGCATTAAGCTTAAATCCGAATGTTCTTGGAAGTGCAAGGTTTGAAACCTCGATACCTTGACCGTTACCATTGGTGAAAGTTGCCTCAGGGTCAATGTTCTCAGTGTTTTTCCACAGGTATGTCAAGTTGTTTGCAACCGCTGACAATGAAACATTACGGAATGGTGTTTTATCAATCAGTTTGTTTGGTAAACGATATGTTAGTATCACTTCACGAAGCTTGATGAATGAAGCATCGTAAATAAACTGCTCACTGATGCCTGATATTCTGCCATAGTATAACTCAGGGTCGATGCTTCCAGTGAATGCCTCGCCGTCAGATGTAACCAAGCCTCCTGGGTTCCAGTATCCTTCGTTGTAGTATTCATCTCGACCAACCAATGTTGCTTCGTGCTTTCCAGATGCATAGAGACTTGCGTTAGTGTTTGAATAAAGATCACCACCAAACTTGCCGTCAATTAGGAATCCGAATGAAACATTTTTGTATGTAAATGTATTTCTCAAACCAGCCATCCAAGGTTGGACACCATTACCAATGATATCAAGTCCATCTTCTTTCATTGGTAAACCGTTTTCATCTACTACAATGTTGCCTGCATCATCTCTTCTGTATTTTGAGCCAATAATTTGGCCGTAGGCTGAATTTGGACGAGCTTGCACCGAAACATCACCAGTTGTAGGAAGCAACATGTATTGCTCTACACCTTCTGAAAGTGAGATTACTTCGTTGTTGTTGTATGCAGCGTTTACAGTAGCTTCCCAAGTAAAGTCTTGAGATTGTACAGGGATAAGGTTTAACATCATCTCTACACCACTGTTTTTGATTTCACCTGCATTGATCAATGCTGAGTTGAATCCTGACCCATTAGAAATATCCACCGCAAGGATCTGGTCAACAGAAGAAGAGTTGTAATATGACAGGTCAAGGTTTACACGGCTGTTAAACATACGTACATCAAAACCGACTTCATAAGAAGTTTGCATGGCAGGCTTAAGTTCAAAGTTAGGGATTTGGTTACCTTGAATACCACCTACATTTATACCCTTATGATCCTGTCCATCAAGTTCATATTGAACAAATAAGCTATAAGGGTCTGTGTCAGATCCTACTTGTGCCCATGAAGCTCTCAGTTTACCGAATGATAACCAGTCAGGTGTGTCCCAATCCATATCTGAGAATACCCAGCTAGTACTTACTGAAGGGTAGAAGTAAGAGTTATTATTTGCAGGCAGCGTAGAAGACCAGTCATTTCTTCCTGTTACATCTAGGAATAAGTAGCCTTTGTAACCAATTGAAGCCATTGCATATACTGAGCTGATTACGCGCTCAAATTTGTTAAACTCGATATATCGCTCACTACCTGCACCAGGGTTTTGGAATGTTGGAGAAGAGAACCCTGATGAACCTGCATCATTGTATTCTCTAGTTTGGTGCATATAGCTACCACCTGCGTTGGCAGAGATATCAAAGTCGCCAAGCTCTTTGTGGTAACTGATTAGGAAGTCATAGTTGTCTTCACGATCAAGGTTTGTTCTTTGGTATGCTCTGCCTTGGTCATAGTAAGGAGTGTAAAGAGGTTGTAGTACATCTTGTCTCCATGAAGTGAAGTCAGTACCACCTCTAGCCATGATTGATAGTTCGTTAGTCAATTGGTAGTTAAGGGATAACATACCAAGAACACGGTTTTGAGTATCTTCATTTCTCACCTTATTGATCGTCCAGTAAGGGTTCATTTCCTTATTGTTATATCCAATAGGTCTGCCATCTGCACTTTCATAATTCTTTAACCAAGTTACATCATATGTAGTCGGAATTGAGAGCATTTGTCCCATGTAGTTGTTTACTGAGTTACCCAATTCCATACGGTTAAGCGCGTACTGATTCGTATAAGTGATACGAGAATCTAGAGTTAGTTTCTCATTGATTAACTTAGTAGTACCACGTAGGTTGAATGTGTGACGGTTGTAGTCAGAGTTCTCAACCATACCTGAGTTGTTCAGGTTAGAGTAGGAAAAGCGAACTTGTGAAGACTCGTTACCTCCAGTTAAGGAAATGCTGTTGTTGAATGTTACACCATTTCTAAAGAAGTTTTTGTAGTTGTCATAAGTTTGTAGGTTGCGCTCCTGTCCATCGTAATAATTACTGTTGCTTTGACCAGTGATTTTTGGTCCCCACATACTGTAATCTTGCTTAGGGTCATTAGGAAGGTTTCCTTGAGTACCATGTGCATATTGAGTTTGTTCATTTGGAGTAATACCTAACATATCTATTGTAACCCCACCAGAATAGTCAATACCCAATCCTTTTCTGTCCTTACCAGACTTAGTTGTAATTAAGACAACACCGTTAATTGCTCTTGAGCCGTAAAGTGCTGTAGCAGCAGGGCCTTTCAGTACTGATACTGAGGCAACATCATCAGGGTTGATAGAAGAGAGACCATCACCAGAGTCAACGTCGCCATTATCTTTGTCTTCAGCATTCTTGTAGTTACTGTTGGACATTGGTACACCGTCTACCACATAAAGCGGTTGGTTGCTGCCTCCTAAGACTGCATTACCACGAATAACAACTCTTGAAGAAGCGCCAGCGCCACCACCTACTGGAGAGATCTGTACACCGGCAACTTTACCATTCAGTGAGTTCATTACGTTGGCATTGGTACCTGTAACCCCCAAATCTTCAGAGCTTACTTCTGATACTGCATAACCAAGTGATCTTTCCTCTCTTTTGATGCCTAGTGCTGTAACTACTACTTCATCTAGCTGTTCAGCGTCAGCTTCTAGTTGGATTGTAAGATTACTTTGGTTCTCTCCCAATACTATTTCTTTTGGTTGGTAGCCAACATAGCTGATAGTAATGGTTGGTTGTGACTGGTCGATTTTTAATTGAAACCTACCGTCAAAGTCTGAGATAGTACCTGTAGTAGTTCCTTTAATCTGTACACTAGCGCCAGGTAAAGGTGAGTTGTCATTTGCGTCGGTGATGACGCCACTGATGACACGCTCTTGTGCGAATGCCGAACTAGCTATAGCAAAGATTGTAGCCAGTAACAGCAGCAGTTTTCTGCTTCTGTCCATTAGATTTACCATTTAGAGTAAAAATTTCACCAAATAAAAAACTATTGATTTTGCATGTGTAATCGCATGAATTAATGCTGTTGTCACTTTTCGTAAATGTGCGCTTAATTGAGTTTTTTGGTTAACATGAAAGCGTCTTTTCGATAAGCGATGCGTAAACGTACGTATATGATTATAAAACGTCAAGAATACGCATGAAATATTCGTTAATAAATGTCATTTATTTGATTATTTATACGTTTTAATGCGTGTTTGTGCGTGTATAGGATTACTTCGTTATGAGTGTTAATGTTAGGTATTTAGAAGTTTTTTTATTTAAAAGTTTGCTATTAAGTGTGTTTGGGCATTTTTATTACTCACTTTTTTGGTCAGTGTTTGGAGTTTGTTTGTGTCTGTTGTGTTGTGTTTGGTTTGTGAATGAGGGTAAATGTGCACTTAATGGCGCTTGAGTGTCTGTGTTATGAAACAAAAAAGCGATTGCGAGTTCATTGTTTGAACTGCAATCGCCTTTAGTGAATGTAGTGTGTTGGAATTACACTTAGTGGATACTGTTTGTTAATTCAAATTCGAGTGTGCCGCCTTCTGCAAGTTCTTTGTGGCTAACCTGCAAATGCTGAATTGGCTTTCCATTTAGCCTTACAGATTTAATATAAGGGTAATCTTGTGGTGGTTTAGAGGTTTTGATGGTTAGCTTATGTCCATTGCCTAATGAAATTTCTGAGTTGCTGAAGAGTGGAGTTGTAAGATCGTATACTCCAGATGCTGGGTTGACTGGGTAGATGCCCAGTGAACTCATGATAAACCATGCTGACATTTGTCCACAATCCTCATTGCCACAGACCCCATCAGGTGTTGGCTTATATTGTGACTTGAGAATCCTGTGTACCATTTCCTGAGTTTTGTGAGGCTTTCCAATGTAATTGTACAGGTAAGCTACGTGGTGACTTGGCTCGTTGCCATGTGCATATTGTCCAATCATGCCCGTTGAGAAGATAGGTAATTTGTCTTCTGGAAGCGGGTCAAATGTGAACATGGAATCTAATTTTGCAGTAAACTTATCTTTACCTCCAACTGTCTCTACTAGTCCTTGTACATTTTGTGGAACAAACCAGAAATATTGCCATGCATTGCTTTCACAGAAAGGGTCTGTGTACTCTTTAGGAATAAATGGCTGCTGAAATTCTCCATCAGCTAATTTTGGTCGCATAAATGTAGATGTACTGTCATATACATTTTGCCAGTTTTCAGCGCGCTTTGAGAAGTACTTATAATCTTCCTGCTTGTTTAGTGCTTTTGCCAGTTGGGCCACACACCAGTCATCATAGGCATATTCAAGTGTTTTGGAAACTGACCAATGTTCGTGCTTTTCCACGACAGGTACATAGCCATGGTTGATGTAGGCAGCGATATCCTCGTTTTTCGTATTCATTGCACTGGCTTTACATGCTTGAAAAAGCTCTTCAGCGTCAAAGTCATTGAGTATTCCTTTTGTGTAGGCATCAACAATGACAGGGACAGCATGATAACCAATCATCATATTGGTCTCGTTGCCTTGAAATGACCAAACAGGGAGTAAGCCCGTCTCACGGTAATGAGCCATCAAAGAAGCAACCATGTCTCTAGCCCTGTCTGTGTGGATTAAAGTATATAAAGGGTGAGCGGCACGGAAAGTATCCCAAAGAGAAAAGGTATCGTAACGTTCAAAACCTTTTGCTGTTTGTATCTTGCCATCAGCTCCTTTGTATTTACCATCAATGTCAGAGAAAAGCGTAGGTGCTAACATACTTTGGTACATAGCTGTATAGAATACCTGCTTTTCTGTATGGTTGTCAGACTTGATAATGATTTTTTCCAGTTGATCTTCCCATGCCTTGGATGCATTCGTTTTGACTTTGTCGAAATCAAAGTCAGTAATCTCTGTGTTGAGGTTTTGCTTTGCTCCTTCAATGCTACTCGAGGAGATACCTACCTTGACTTGTACGGTGGTCTGCTCAGGTGTGGCAAAAGTAAGGTATGCTTTCGTGCGCAATCCTTTAACTTCAGCACTTTTAATCAATCGCTCTTTAAAAGGCTTTCTGTATTTCTTCTTTTCTTTAGGCTCTTCAATTTCCTTAAGTTCATAGGTAAATGGCTTGTCGAACTGTGCAACAAAATATACATGTTGGTTGGCTGCCCACCCAGCTGATTTCCTGTAACCAACTAGCGTATGGTCATCTTCTATTTTTATGAAGGTTTCTGTAGGCCAATCCCAGTTGAGTGCATAGCCAAGGTTAAGGACAATCTGAGATTTATTATCAGCAGGAAATGTGTACCGTTGCATGCCGGCTCTTCTGCTGGTTGTCATTTCAGCATTGATGTCAAAGTCTTGTAACTTCACTTGATAGTAACCCGGTTCAGCATGTTCTTCCTCATGAGAAAAAAGAGAGGCAGGTCTTCGGTCACCATTCTCCACCAATGCCCTGTCTGAACGACTGTTGAAAGGCATGAAAAGTAAGTCGTAAAGGTCTCCGGCACCAGTCCCCGAAAGGTGTAAATGACTGAATCCGGCAATAGTAGTGTCTGGCCAGAAATATCCAGCAATTCTGTCCCACCCTGAATATCCGTTGTCAGGGCTTAGTTGTACCATCCCGTAAGGAACTGTAGCACCTGGGTAAGTATTGCCAGGGCCGTCGGTCCCGACAAAAGGATTTACATATGAGGTGAGTTGTACGTTGTTTGTTTGTTCTTCTGTTGGTTGATTGTTGGTACATCCCGAAAGGATTCCTATAAGTAGAAGTGAAACCCAATAGCTGAAACGTTTCATGTATGTCTGTGTGAAGTTTAGTTGTAATAGAGAGACTCCCTACCAAGAAGTAGGGAGTGAAGGGGTATTACCATTCCTTTTTGTATTCGGCATCTTCCATTCTGTTGCCGCCTTTATTGTCAACAACTGCCCAGTTGAAACCTGCATAGACGCTATAGCCACCATAAACGCCATCCTTATTGAGCGCAAGGAAGCCAACCTGTAGGTTAGTGAGGTCTTTGTGTTTATGAATGATTCTCTTTACAGCTTCCTCACAAGCGTCTTTAGGTGATAGGCCTTGTCTCATCAACTCTACGACAATGGCACTGCCAGCAGTTCTGATTACGGCTTCACCCAAACCTGTAGCACAGGCAGCTCCCACTTCACCATCAACAAACAATCCGGCGCCAATAATAGGAGAATCGCCTACTCTACCATGAAGCTTGTAGGCTGCACCAGAAGTGGTACATGCGCCTGCCAGATTGCCCTTTGAGTCAATTGCTAGAGAGCCAATAGTATCGTGGTTTTCGATATTGATAACAGGTTGGTATTTTGATTTTTTCTTCCATTCTTCCCAGTCTTTTCTTGACTGCTCAGTTAAGAGGTTTTCTTCTTTGAATCCTTGAGAAAGGGCAAACTGCTTGGCTCCTTTTCCAACAAGCATGACGTGAGGCGTTTTCTCCATAACAAGTCTTGCAACCGATATAGGGTGCTTGATGTCTTGTAGAAAGGCTACGGCACCACATTGGCTCTCGTGGTCCATGATACAAGCATCCAAAGTTACACGACCTTCACGGTCAGGTAATCCACCAAATCCTACACTTCTTTCCATTGGGTCGCCTTCTGGTACTCTTACGCCTGCCTCAACAGCATCTAAGGCAGATCCACCATTTTTCAGGATTTCCCATCCTGCTTCGTTGGCTCCCATTCCGTGATTCCAAGTAGAGACCATAAGTGGTTTGTTGCCTTTTGCTTTTCCTTCCATTGCAAATGAAAGTGCTGGAATTGATGCTCCAGCTAGTGATGCAACTGATAATTTTTTTATGAAGTTTCTTCTGCTGTTGTTTTCCATATTTATCTGTGATGTGAAGTTTTATAAAGTAACAAATTGAATGTAGTGACTATAGGTTGTGAGCAAAGTCCCAAATGTTTAAGTAGCTCAGTTTAATGATTCGTAGCATTTTGTCCCACATGATTTCATTGGAGTGGTCACCTGCCTGATGGTAGTGTTGATGCCCTCCTGTATGGTACCAAAAATAAGGAACCCCAAAAGCGTCGAAATTTACTTGATCACTGTTGGCTGCTTTACCTTTTTCTGTAGCACCATCAATGATGCCCAAATCCAGTTGGTACTTATCCAAGTTTTGCTGATTGGTGCTTGTAATATGGGTGTTGCCTTTTGTATAAATCATACTGACTTCATTCTCTTTGCTATGCCAATCTGCTTTTCTTCCAATCATATCGAAGTTAAGGTACATTTTTACTTTTTCCATTTTAGGGAAATGGTGTGTGAAATACCGAGAGCCGTGTAGCCCTTTTTCTTCTGCTGTCCACAGGGCAAATATCACACTGCGTTCAGGTTGTACTCCTGATGCAATGAATGCTTTCGCAATAGACGTGACCGCTACTGACCCCGAAGCATTGTCATCAGCTCCATTGAAAATATATCCACCATGTTTTCCCAAATGGTCATAATGCGCACCAACAACCACAATTTCATCTGTTTTGCCAGGAATCATCGCCAATACATTTTTCACTTCCATTAGGCGAGAATCAACAGAGGTAGAAAGGTGTACCTTTTTTCCATTCAGATTTTGAGAGAATGGAACAAGTGTTTTAGCTGCTTGTTTTTCGCCTTTTTTAAGGTCAATGCTTTCATCTTTAAAAAGGTTATGGACAGCTCTAGGGCCAATATGGGCAACTGTAATATTCACGGGCTGATCTACTGAAGATAGCTTGGTTTCATAGAAAGAAGGTAATTGGGAATCTCCTTCATAATAGGATCGGTTATAACGAAAAGGTGCATTTGCAGTCCATTTGCTGGACATGACATCTTGCTCAGGCGTAAATTCAATTACGGCTAAAGCACCATTGTTAATAGCTGCCTCATCCTTTGCTTTGCGAAGCTGTTTTGGTGTATAAGAAGCGAACAATTTGAAACCAGTTGAGAGAGAGTCTGAATGTCCAGGAAAACCAGTAAGCCTAATGACAATTTTGTCTTTCACTTGGATTTTTTGGTAATCGCTGTATTCCTCCGTGTCCAGCCCATATCCGACAAAAACCAGGGTGCTTCTACATCAATACCAATACTTGATACATCTATAATGAAGTCAGTATGGTAGGTGAGTTTTTGAGTGCTTTTGCCTGTTTTTGTCGCATGTATTACTTCAAAGGCTTGCTCCTTAGCGGCTTTGTATTCGATTACATTGAATGTCTGAAAATAGGTAGGAGTGCCATTGATAGAATCACCAGCTGGAGATAATCCAAATACTTTGAACATGCTGGCGAGATAATCAGCAGCCATATATCCCCCTTTCTGACCAGCCTCCCTGCCTTCCATCCAGTCGGATGCTAAGAATTCGAGCTGTCCTTGACAAGTATTGATGTCAATGGCTTGTAGCCCTTTTTCTTTGGGAACTTGTGCCATCAATGAAAAAGTAAAATAGCACCACAATAGGTTAAGAATAAAAAACCTCTTCATGTTAATAGTAAGTCTGCCTGTTTGTATGGTTTTTCCTAAATTTGATTCAAATTTAATTAGCTTAACAACACCAAACTGCATTGGTGTTGTTATCAAATACTAATAACGTGCAAAAACGCGGACTAAAACAAGTAGATTCGTGCGTTTTTAAAGGAAATTTTAACCGTTATGATGCTGAAAGAAGAGCGCCAGAACTATATTCTGGATATTGTGCGCAAAAACAATAAAGTATTGTCATCAGAATTAAGCACCGAACTGAATGTGTCGGAAGATACCATCAGGAGAGATTTGAGAGAACTTTCGGATGCAGGCAAGATCAGACGAGTACATGGTGGAGCGATCTCAAGTGAATCAAATAATAAGACAGCTTCTTCGTCATATATTCCTTTTAGTTATGAGGATAGGGAAATATATGCCCGTGATGAGAAAACAGTTATAGCCAAAAAAGCAGTAGAACTGATTCATGATGATTCAGTAGTCTTAATTGATGGCGGAACAACTAACCTTGAAATTGTAAAGAATCTTCCAGCGGACTTGAAAGCTACCTTTTTTACAAACTGCTTGTTAGTAGCTTCAAAATTAGTGGAGTACAGGTTTGTAGATGTTTACTTTTTAGGAGGAAAGATCTTGCCAAATGCTCAGGTTACTATTGGACACGAAGTGACAGAAGCGTTGAAAGATATGCATGCTGATATCTTTTTCTTGGGTGTCAGAAGTATTGATGCCGTCAGAGGAGTGACGGATATTGACAGAGAAGAAGTTAGAGTGAAGCGTGCTATGGCAATGGCATCCAAAAGAGTTGTGGCAGTGGCACTTCAGGAAAAATTAGGCTCTGCACAGCCATTTTTAGCTGTTCCTGTCGATAAAATCCATACTATTATCACAGAGGCAGGGCAGGAACCTGCTGCATTTTCACCGTTTCGTCATTTAGGAATTGAGCATATATAAAAGCAAAAGATTGTAAACGCTTTGCGTGTTTATGCATGTTTTAGTAGGTTTGTGCGTAAGTGAATGATTCTGAGTTAGACCATACACACTGGCGAATAATAGGCATCGCTTTTTCCTGATGACAACAAAAGGAAAAGCATAAACCACTAACCAGCAAATGAAAGCATCAAAGAAGAGATTTTTTGAAAACCACAAATGGCATATATGGGGAACCGCATTGTTGGCGGTGTGCTTAGGAAGTTGTACCACCCCGAAAAATACAACACAGGAAATAGCAAAGACTCCTGCCGAGGAAGTGGATGTGTTTATAGGTACTGGTGAACACGGACATACTTACCCTGGAGCAACAGTGCCTTTTGGGATGGTACAGCTTAGTCCTAACAATGGTAAGAGTGGCTGGGACTGGGTGTCAGGCTATCATTATTCGGATAGTATCATTGTGGGTTTCACGCATACCGCACTTTCAGGTACAGGAATTGGAGATTTGTCTGATATCCTGATTATGCCAACCACAGCATCTGTAGATTTGACTAAGAAGATCAAGTCTAGAGATGACTATGATTATAAAGCGAAGTATAGCCATCAGCAGGAAGTAGCCCGACCAGGCTTTTACCAGGTGACCTTACAGCCTTCTCAGATTAAGGCAGAACTCACAACGACAGAACGTAGCGGTATGCACCGTTATACGTTTCCTGAAATAGGGGAAGCCTCTGTTGTTATGGATCTTGGTTTTGCAATCAACTGGGATGGACCTTATGATACGGAAATCAGGGTTGAAGCCCCAACCATTGTTTCAGGATACAGGTTCAGTAAAGGTTGGGCAGCCAATCAGCAAGTGTATTTTGTGATGGAGTTTTCCAAGCCAATTAAATCCTATAAGCTTGTAGAGGGAACTTCATTGGCAAACGAGAATGCACAATCAGTGATGGCGGCCAAGACCAAAGGACAATTTTTCTTTGATGTGGAAGCTGATGAGGAAGTGTTAGTAAAGGTCGGATTATCAACAGTAAGTGTTGAAGGAGCAAAAAACAATTTAGCTAAAGAGAATCCGGATTGGGATTTTGAAACAATCAAAAACAAAGCATTCAAGCTTTGGGACAAAGAGCTGAATCAAATTCAGGTAAGTGCTGATACTGATTCGCTGAAGTCTATTTTTTACACTGCATTATATCATACCAAACTAGCACCAACAATTCTTTCCGATGTGGATGGCCAGTATAGAGGTGCAGATCAACAGGTACATAAGACGGCTGGAACTTATTACTCAACCTTTTCACTTTGGGATACTTTCCGTGCCAACAATCCACTTTTCACCATTCTTGATGCAGATAGAGTGTCTGATATGGTCAATACCATGTTGAGGCATTATGATGAAAATGGACGTTTGCCTGTTTGGGCACTGGCAGCCAATGAGACAGACTGTATGACTGGTAATCATTCAATTCCTGTTATTACAGATGCGATTCTGAAAGGAGTTAAAGGTTTTGATTATGACAAAGCTTTTGAGGCCATGAAGGAAACGCAGATGAAAGATATCAGAGGATTGAATCATTATAAGAAGTATGGTTATATCCCTTTGGATAAGCAGGACGAGTCAGTGACCATTACTTTGGAATATGCTTTTGATGACTGGTGTGTTGCACAAGTGGCCCAAAAACTGGGAAAACAGTCAGACTATAAGGCGTTTCTGAAACGCTCTGAAGCTTGGCAATACCTTTTTGATAAGGAGACAGGTTTTATGAGGGGTAAGGATTCAAAAGAAAACTGGAGAACACCATTTGATCCTAAACGGTCTGAGCACAGAAAGGATACTGATTATACAGAGGGGAATGCTTGGCAACATAGCTGGTTTGTGTTGCAGGATGTAGAAGGGTTGATCAAGGCTCACGGTGGCAATAAGGCATTTGTTAATAAGTTGGATCTACTGTTTTCTGAAAGTTCTGAGATTACAGGAGATCATGCATCACCGGATATTTCGGGACTGATAGGCCAATATGCACATGGCAATGAACCAAGTCATCATATTACTTACTTGTATGCATTGGCTGGGGCGCCAGAGAAGACAGCAGAAAAAGTGCATGAAATTATGACCACCCAATACTCAGCACAACCAGAAGGGATTAGTGGAAATGAGGATTGTGGACAGATGTCAGCTTGGTATGTAATGAGTGCAATGGGAATATACCCTGTAAACCCTGCCTCGGGACAGTATGTAATCGGGACACCACTTTTTGATCGTGTACAGATTCAGCTGAAAAATGGCAAAACATTGGAAATTACGACAAATAACAAATCTGATCAGAATATCTATGTCAAATCGGTCAAACTGAACGGAAAGGTTCTGAAAGGCCACTTGATCACCCATCAGGAAATTTTGAATGGCGGAAAACTGGAATTTGAGATGAGCGCAAAACCATCGATTTAGTCAGTAAAGAAAGGGTGAAGTCCTTATCTATTAAGGGCTAATCGTTAATTTGATCAGAGGTCACAGATATTTAACCTAAGATGGAAAAGAAATTATTGGAAATATGCGCTTACTCAGTTGAGTCAGCTATTGCAGCCCAAAGTGGTGGAGCTGATAGGGTAGAACTATGTAGTGGCTTTTTGGAAGGTGGAACAACTCCAAGTATGGGAGCAATTGCATTGGCGCGAAAGTATCTGAAAATTCAACTGTTCCCTATTATAAGGCCTAGAGGAGGTGATTTTTGCTACTCAGACCTAGAGGTGGAGCAAATGAAAGCGGATATTCAGAATGCCAAGGAATTGGGTGTTGATGGGGTAGTGATTGGTTTACTGAATGATAATGGAAGGGTTGACAAAGCTAGAATCAAGGAACTAATTGATCTTGCCAGGCCAATGAAGGTGACTTTCCATAGGGCTTTTGATATGTGTTGTAACCCAGAAGAGGCACTGGAAGACTTAATTGAGTTAGGGGTTGATCGAGTGCTGACATCAGGGCAGGCGAATACTGTAATAGAAGGAGTTGAAAATATTCGGAAGCTGGTAACCCAAGCCAATGGTCGGATTACCATTATGTTGGGTAGTGGCGTAACAGAACAGAATATTGCACAACTGATGATGGATACAGACGCTGTAGAATTTCACTCTTCGGCAAGTATTACAGTACCGAGCCGTGTCAAGTTCCGTAACACACGTATCAATATGAACAAGAATTATACGGGGTCAGAGTATGAATTGCATATGGTGGGAGAAGATAAGGTACGAGCCATGCGTAGTACTCTGGACAAGCATCATACACTTTTTTAAACCAAATTTTTACTGTTATGAACTTACCGTTGGGCTACAGGAAAGTAGGGCAATTATTGGTTATGGTGGCATTCGTACTATCATCCTGTTCAAAATACAAGGAGCTAGATGCAGTAGGAGATAAACGTATTACCGTCTTTGAGGAAGAATCAATCAGGTTTGAGCCTGATATGATGGAGGGCAAGCCACTGTTGGAAGCAGAAAATGGAGTCGTAAGGTTGGAATCA
Source organism: Limibacter armeniacum (assembly GCF_036880985.1). Lineage (NCBI taxonomy): Bacteria > Pseudomonadati > Bacteroidota > Cytophagia > Cytophagales > Flammeovirgaceae > Limibacter > Limibacter armeniacum. The sequence goes on along the minus strand of NZ_JBAJNO010000009.1, from coordinate 1,961,488 downwards.
GGACGGATGCTGCTGAAGAAGGTAACACTACCACATTATTTGAGGGAAACAAAAGCGAGTATCAAGATCATACTTACTTCAGCGGGAGACCCTTGGGATAAGTCAGGTTCAGCATTTGTATTGCCGAAGGCAGCTCCTGAAACCCTGATGCAGTTGGCAAAGAAAGAGCTGAAACTAAAAGGTGCAGAGACAGAAGGAGAGATATTTCCAGGTATTGTAAAGGAAGAAGGTTACATCCCGTCATTAGAATTAATGCGCTTTATGACTCCTTTTGGCGTAGGTCACTACAGTGAATCAGGAGGTGAGATGGATTTCCGAAAACCCGTGTATATTCCTCATTGGGAACATGAGGTTGTTTGGGAGGAAGATATCACTAAGCTTTTGCCTGAACTGGAAGATGAGGTTTGGGTCGGTGTCTGGATTGATACTTGGACCAAAGAGGGCTATAAGCTGTCTATGGAACTGGACTTTGATGAGAGTGAGTTGGCCGTAGAGCAAAAGAAGAGACGTTTTGTTACCCCAGTTTTAAATACAGTTCCTTATATGGGACCTATCAAACATTATGACGGTTTCTCTAAAAATGACCTGACACTATCCTTTGAAGTACCAGAAGGTGCAAAGCATGTGCAATTGGCTTATATCACAACAGGTCATGGTGGACATGCTAAGGGAGATGAGTTTGTAAAAGAAGAGAATATTCTCTCCCTTGATGGAGAACCGCTTTATCGATTTTTCCCTTGGAGAGACGATTGTGCATCTTTCCGTCGTTTCAATCCTCATTCAGGAACATGGCAGATCAAGAGATCAACGAAGGTAAGGGACAAGTCAACCAAACAATTGGTAGAGACAGAGATTGAAGAGTTTCAGGCATCTTCTGACCTATCGCGTTCTAACTGGTGTCCGGGTTCATCGGTAACGCCATTGATGATTCCATTGGTAGGGGTTGAGGCAGGACAACATACGCTGACTATCAGTATTCCGGATGCACAGCCATTGGATACCGAAAAGAATGAATTCAACCACTGGTTGGTGTCGGCTTATTTAGTAGGAGAGATGGCAGAATAATTTTTTCACTTTCAAGTCATAAACAACATGCATTCAAAATTCAATATCGGGCTACTTTTGGGAATTCTCTTCACAGTGTGGGGGTGCTCAAAAGTAGCCCCTGTTTCTTCAGAAGAAATCACATTGCACACCAATTGGCAGTTTCGTCAGGTAGGAACTGATGAGTGGCTAAAGGCTACAGTGCCCGGTACTGTACATACGGACTTGCATTCAAACGGTAAGATAGAGGACCCATTCTATAGAGATAATGAGAAGAAGCTACAATGGATAGAAAAAGAGGATTGGGAGTATAAAACTACCTTCAATGTCTCGGCTTCTATGATAGAAAAAGACAGTATCGACTTGAATTTTAAAGGTCTGGATACCTATGCAGATCTCTATCTGAACGGAAAGCTTGTTAAGCAAACCAATAACATGTTTGTGGGGTGGACAATCCCAAGCAAGCAGTACTTGAAAGAAGGTGAAAATGAGTTGAAGATTTACTTTCACTCTCCTATCAATTTTGTGAAAGAAAAAGCCTCAAAGCTGGACTTTACCTATCCAGCAGATAATGATGCTTCTGATGAAAAGCTGAGTATTTTTACCCGTAAGGCACCTTATCACTATGGTTGGGATTGGGGACCTCGGTTTGTGACTTCTGGTGTTTGGAAACCAGTAAGCTTGAAAGCATGGAATAGTGCCAAGATTGAAAATGTGCAGTTGGTACAGAAAAAACTGACAGATGAGCTTGCTGAAGTGACTGCCAATTTTGAACTGACCGCTGCTATGGAATGTGAGGCAATATTGACAGTGTCAAGTGCTGATCACTTGTTTGCGAGCCAAACGGCAAAAGTAAGGTTAAAGGCTGGTGAAAATCGTTTGCCACTGACTTTTCAGGTGAATAATCCAAAACGATGGTGGCCTAATGGTTTAGGGGAAGCATTCTTGTACAATATCAATACTTCGGTTGAAGTGGCAGGGGAAGTTTGTGACCAGCAGGATGAAAGAATGGGGCTTAGAACCCTTGAAGTAATCAATGAGCCGGATAGCTTGGGAGAGAGCTTTTATGTGAAAGTCAACGGAGTTCCTGTTTTTATGAAAGGAGCGAATGTAATTCCTTCCGACTCCTTCTTGCCGAGGGTGACCCGTCAGAAGTATGAAAAAATGATGGATGATGCAGTCACTGCCAATATGAATATGCTTAGAATTTGGGGTGGCGGCGTATATGAGAGTGACACTTTTTATGAGTTGGCAGATGAGAAAGGGTTATTGGTATGGCAAGATTTTATGTTTGCTTGTACGCTTTACCCTGGAGATAAGGACTTTTTGGATAATGTAAGGCGGGAAGCCATTTACAACGTCAAACGCTTGAGAAACCATCCTTCTTTAGCCCTTTGGTGTGGTAACAATGAGATACAGGTAGGTTTTGATAATTGGGGTTGGGAAATCACCTATCAGTATTCGGATGAGTTACGCCAGAAGCTATATAGTTTTTATGAAAGCCTGTTTAAGGAGCTGCTGCCTGAAGTGGTAGCTGAATATGATGCAGGACGTTTCTATTACCCATCTTCTCCTATCAGCAATTGGGGAAAGAAAGAAGACTTTGCTAAGGGAGATAATCACTTTTGGGGTGTTTGGCATGGAGAGTATCCGTTTGAAAGTTTCAAGGAGTATATTCCCCGCTTTATGAGCGAATTTGGCTTTCAGTCATTCCCCTCTTTTAAAACACTTCAGAAAATTACTAAGTCTGAGGATCTCGGGTTGACTACTGAGGTGATGAATACTCATCAGAAAAGTTATAAAGGAAATAAGCTGATTAAGACCTATATGGAGCGGGACTTTATCATTCCTGAATCATTTGAGGATTTTGTTTATGTAGGGCAACTCTTACAGGCAGAAGGAATGAAGTTGGCTTTTGAAGCACAGCGTAGGGCGATGCCTTATTGTATGGGGACCTTGTATTGGCAATTCAACGACTGTTGGCCTGCTGCCTCTTGGTCATCAATAGACTATTATGGAGAATGGAAAGCCATGCATTACTATACGCGCAAAGCTTTTGCTCCTATTCTGGTATCTCCTGTTGAAGAAAATGGGGAAGTCAAGGTATATATCGTTTCTGATCTGCTTGAGAGTCGAAAAGGTTTATTGAAAGTGGAGGTAAAAGACTTTAATGGGAAAGTGCTGGCAAGTCAGGAAAAAGCAGTTGTGGTTCAACCTAACAAAAGTGATGTGTATTTGGCTTTGCCGTCTAGTGATAAGTACAAAAATGCTTTTGTGAAAGTCACCTTCCAAGGAGCAGATAATAGTGTTTTAGAGAATGTACTTTTCTTCCAAAAACCAAAAAATCAGCAATTGCCAAACCCACAGATAGAGATGCATATAAACAAGGTGAAAGCAGGGTTTGAGGTAAAACTTACCTCTGATAAGTTGGCAAGATATATATTCCTTCAGTTAGATGGAGAAGGTTATTGCTCTGATAACTATTTTGATCTTTTACCAGGAGAGGAAAAGGTTATTACAATATCTGATACAACTTTTGAAAATGCAGCAGAGCTGGAAAAAGCAATTCAGGTAAAGTCATTGACAGATTGTTATCCACAAAAATCATAAGCAATGAGAAGAAGGGATTTTTTAAAAAACACATCAGTCGCGTTTGTTGGGACTGTCGCATTAGGCAATTTGAATGTAGCTTATGGTTCAAGTCAGGCTACTTTCCTTTCAAAGAGACCGAAGAAAGAAGATAGGAAATTCCGTTCTGAAGCAGTGGATAAGTTGATTGCTAAAGTGAAAAAGCAAATCAATGATCCAGAACTGGCGTGGATGTTTGAAAACTGTTATCCCAATACGCTAGATACTACAGTGGAAGTATTTGGGGAAAGGGATGGGAAACCAGATACAGTGATCATTACAGGTGATATTCCAGCAATGTGGTTGAGGGATTCAACGGCACAGGTTTGGCCTTATTTGCCCTTGGTGAATCAGGATGTAAAGTTAAAGAGGCTTGTTCGGGGACTTATTCACAGGCAAAGCTATTGCATTCTGATAGATCCTTATGCGAATGCCTTTGAGGTAGATCCAACCAAAGCATCTATGTGGGGCTCGGATTTTACAACGATGAAACCAGGTTTGCATGAACGTAAGTGGGAGATTGATTCTCTTTGTTACCCGATTCGTTTGGCGTATGGTTATTGGAAAGAAACAGGGGATAGGTCTGTTTTTGATGATGAGTGGAAGTCCGCAATGCAAACAGTGATCAAGACTTTTAGGGAACAGCAACGGAAGGATGGAGTTGGTCCTTATAGTTTTATGCGGAAAACACAGAAACAGGAAGATACATTGCCAAACTGGGGAGCCGGTGCGCCAATCAAGCCAGTTGGGTTGATTGTTTCCTCCTTCAGACCTTCTGATGATGCAACCCTTTTCCCTTTCCTGATTCCTTCCAACTATTTTGCCGTGACCTCACTAAAGCAACTGGAAGAAATTGCCCAAGAAGTTTTGAGTGATAAGGAGTTGTTAGGAGCTGCTAAATCTTTGAGAGAAGAAGTAGAAGTGGCACTCGGACAATATGCTAGGGTAAATCACGCCAAATATGGAGAGGTACTGGCTTATGAGGTAGATGGGTTTGGGAACAGGGTGTTGATGGATGACGCTAATGTACCTAACTTGTTAGCCTTGCCTTACTTGGATAGTATCGATGTAAAAGATCTCCTTTATCAACAAACCCGGCAGCTGGTGTTAAGTGAAGATAACCCTTACTTTTTTAGGGGGAAGGCAGGTGAAGGAGTAGGCGGCCCACATGTTGGGTTGGACTACATCTGGCCTATGAGTATTATCATGAGGGGGATGACGAGTATTGATGACAATGAAATCAGAAAGTGTCTACAGCTGCTGAAGACAACCCATGCTGATACAGGGTTTATGCATGAGTCTTTTCATAAGGATGATGCGAGTAAGTTTACCCGCTCTTGGTTTGCTTGGGCAAACACCTTGTTCGGGGAATTGATCCTGAAGATTCATAAGGAAAGATCATACCTATTATCCTGATGAAGTAACTTTTTAGAATATCAAACTAAACCAGAAACCTCAGATGACTCGCATTTACTTTCTGACACTTTTTTTATTACTGACTTTTCATTGTGGTTTTACTCAGGTTTATGAAAAACCGGAAGAAATAACCCCTCAGGCTTATTTATGCTATCACTCTAAGGAGCCTTTGAAAATTGATGGGAAACTGGATGATACATCATGGGAGATGGCAGCTTGGAGTGCTGACTTTGTTGATATAGAAGGGGATGAAAAACCAAAGCCATTTTATAGGACACGTATCAAGCTACTATGGGATAAGGACTACTTATATGTAGGGGCTGAGATGGAAGAGCCTCATATATGGGGAGACATTACCGAAAGGGATGCGGTGATTTTTCACAATAATGACTTTGAGATTTTTCTGGACCCAGATGGCGATACCCACAACTATATGGAGTTTGAGGTGAATGTATTGAATACAGTTTGGGACTTAATGCTGAATAAGCCTTACAGGAATTGGGGGAGATATATGAACTCTTGGGATATGCAAGGGTTAAAGTCTGCGGTAAGCCATGAAGGTACTATAAACAATCCTAATGATGTAGATAGGAAGTGGAGTGTAGAAATTGCCCTGCCTATTTCATCACTGATAGAGTCCTCAGGTAAAAAGCAGCCAAAAGAGGGTGATCGATGGAAAATCAACTTTTCACGGGTACAGTGGGAGCATGAATTGGTAAATGGAAGCTATCAGCGTAAGAGAAACCCTCAAACAAGAAAACTATTGCCAGAGTACAACTGGGTATGGTCTCCTCAAGGAGTTATTAACATGCATGTACCTGAGCAGTGGGGATATCTTCAGTTTACCAGCAAACCATCGGGAGCTGTTTCATTGAAGCCAGAAATGAGAGAAGAGAAAATTAGAAGACATCTATATGATATACTATCCTTGCAAACAGCTTATAGAAAACAAAACGGCAGCTATGCAACACATTTAAAAGACTTAGGTGTTACATCGATCAAAGTGGGAGATGAGGTTTTTCCTCTTGAAATGGTGGCGTTAGGGAGTGCTTTTACAGTTAGGCTTTTCGATAAAATAGCAAAACAGTATTTCTATCTCCGTGAAGATAGCAGAAGTTGGATTGAGAAGGAACAAACCCAAAAAGTAAACTAAACAGCAATTCAATTCATAAATAACATCATGCAAAGAAGAAACTTTATCAAGAATGTAGGTATTGCCTCTGCGGGCGTTGTAATGGGAACTTCATTATTGTCAAACGCATTTGGCAGGGTGCCGAACCTTCCCACGAACTGGATGTGGATGCACGCTAAACCTGAGTGGACAGAAGACAAGTGGCTATCAACGTTGACTCAACTTAAGGAAGCCAATATTGAAGGACTGCTATTGGGTGGAGGTAAAAATATGTTGGAAAAGGTGATTCCGTTGGCAGAAAAGGCAGGGATCGAAGTGCATGCTTGGATGTGGACCTTAAACCGTAATGGTGATGAAGAAGCTTGGAAGCATCCGGATTGGTTTGCCGTAAGTCGTGAAGGGAAATCCTGCCACGAGCATCAGCCTTATGTAGAATATTATAAATGGACTTGTCCTTCCAAAAAGGAAGTGCGGGAACATATTGAAGCACAAGTAAGGGAATTAGCGCAAATAGAAGGGCTAAAAGGAGTGCATTTGGATTATGTACGTTATGCAGATGTGATTTTACCGATAGCACTTCAGCCTAAGTATAATCTTGTTCAGGATAAGGAGTACCCTGAGTTTGACTTTTGCTATTGCCCAACCTGTCAGCAGAAATTCAAGGAGGAATATGGAAAAGATGTGATGAAACTGGAAGACCCTACTGCTGATGCGGATTGGAGGCAGTATCGTTACGACAGCGTCACAAGGTTGGTGAATCACTTGTACAAAGTAACGCATGAATATGATAAACTGCTTTCGGCTGCAGTGTTCCCACAACCGGATTTGGCACGTAAGATTTGCCGTCAGTCTTGGGATGATTGGAGTTTGGATATGATCTTCCCGATGTTGTATCAGAACTTCTATAGTGAGGAGCTGGATTGGGTGAAGTCCTCAGCCAAAAAAGGTGTGAAAGCATTGGATGGTAAGTTTCCTCTTTATGCAGGACTTTTTATTCCTTCTATTGAAGCTACAGACTTTGACGAAGCATTGAAAATGGCAAAAAAGGGAGGAGCAAAGGGAGTCTCTGTTTTTGATCTTAACTCAATGACGACAGCGCATTGGGACGCACTGAAGCAACGCTCAGTTCGATAGTTTGATATGCTAAAAATAAAGCGGTTCAAATCTTTAAGATTTGAACCGCTTATTATATAAGTACTCTATGTTTTTTTATTTAAAAGCTTGAAAGTGTTAGACCCACAACGATGGTACGTGTATCATCAGAGAAGTTAACGAAGGCATCGTCTTCAAACAAGTTGGTGAAACTGTAGTAACCAAATACATTGAAAGCGCCATATCCAATACGTAATGTGCCTCCTGCTCTAAAACGATTCAGGTTGAAGTCCGCTTTGTTTTTCAGCTTCTGATTGTCATCACCGACTTCATACTTCACTTTTGTATGAGCGTCAAACAAAACACCACCTTTTACACCAACACCAATTCTAAAAGCATTTTTCCCTGGGTGTGTTCTGAACCTGAACTCTAATGGAACATCAATATAGTTCACAGCAAGTTTAGTTTTTTTGACATCATCAACAATCAGTCCCTCGCTTATAGGAAAGCCTACTGTTTTGCCATCCACTTTACCCAAGGTAATATCATCATCAAAGAAGTAACTTTCATGGCCATATCCTAAACCTGGGTGGAATGTGAATTTCTCACTGCCTAGAGTGAACTCATACATGTATGATATATTGATTCCTCTTGATTGGGTTTCTAAATCGAACGGTTCTTCATCAAGCATTGCTAGACCAAGATCGAAGTAAAAGTTGCCTGGTAAATTCGATGGTACCTGGGCAAAAGTGACATTAGCTACGAACAGCAATGCTGCTAAGGCAAATAGTTTTTTCATCGACAATTAATCGTATTTTGAGGTTATTCTTATAAAAAGTATTTACAACAGTTTAGCGCTAAATTTTAAGACGTTACTGCTTTACAAGTAGGTAAAGCTCAAGAAAGGAATTTCAGTATAACAATGAGACTAAGTCCAATTTACTAGGGTTTAAATAAAGTCTGATTGTGATTTACTGAATGTAACATTTCTATGTAATTGGTCTTGTCAACTGTATCATAAAGATGGCTGAAACTCCGGTGTAGACAAAAAAATTGCAATATAAATTTTAAGGGAGTTATATTTTTTTGTGTTGATATAAGGCTGAATTTGGATTAATGCAGTGATGAAATTGTGTTTTTTAATGTCTATTAATAAAAAAAAGAAATAAAAAAAGGGTGCGGGTAGAAAAATTATTTATTAATAGATATATTTGCAAGCTTAGAAAAACCGCAAATTGCAAATGGCATTCAGAAAAAACAAAAAAATCAACAACGACTTTACGAAAGTCACCATTAGCTTAGCGTCACCAGAATCAATTCTGGAAAGCTCTCATGGTGAAGTGACTCAGCCGGAAACCATCAACTACAGAACTTACAAGCCTGAAATGGGCGGTTTGTTTTGTGAGCGCATCTTCGGTCCTGTAAAGGACTGGGAGTGTCACTGTGGTAAATACAAGCGTATTCGCTACAAGGGCATTATCTGTGATAGATGTGGGGTAGAAGTTACTGAGAAGAAAGTACGTCGTGAGCGTATGGGACACATCCAGTTGGTTGTGCCTGTTGCACATATTTGGTACTTCAGATCTCTGCCTAACAAAATTGGTTACTTGCTGGGGCTGCCTACCAAAAAACTGGATCAAATTATCTATTACGAAAGATATGTAGTAATCCAAGCGGGTGTTAAGGCAGAGGACGGCATTCAGAAAATGGATTTCCTGACAGAGGACGAGTATTTGGATATACTGGATAAACTGCCTAGAGAAAACCAAATGCTGGATGATGATCACCCTGATAAGTTTATTGCTAAGATGGGTGCTGAATCACTTGAAATGCTCCTGTCAAGAATTGCTTTGGATGACTTGTCTGCTCAATTGAGAGATGCGGCAAACAACGATACTTCTCAACAGCGTAAGGCTGAGGCCTTGAAACGTCTGAGAGTAGTAGAAGCATTCAGAGATGCAGGTTCACGCATTGAGAACCGTCCTGAGTGGATGGTAATCAGCATGGTGCCGGTAATTCCACCAGAACTTCGTCCATTGGTGCCTTTGGATGGTGGTCGTTTTGCGACATCAGATTTGAACGATCTTTACAGACGTGTTATTATTCGTAACAACCGTCTGAAAAGACTGATCGATATTAAAGCTCCTGAAGTAATCCTTCGTAACGAGAAGCGTATGCTTCAGGAAGCAGTTGACTCACTGTTTGACAACTCACGTAAAGTGAACGCAGTGCGTTCGGATGGTAACAGACCATTGAAATCACTTTCAGATATGCTGAAAGGTAAGCAAGGTCGTTTCCGTCAAAACTTGTTGGGTAAACGTGTGGACTACTCAGGCCGTTCGGTAATTGTAGTAGGTCCTGAACTTAAGCTGCACGAATGTGGTCTGCCTAAGAATATGGCAGCCGAGCTGTTTAAGCCGTTTATCATCCGTAAGCTGATTGAGCGTGGTATCGTAAAAACAGTGAAGTCTGCCAAGAAAATTGTAGACAGAAAAGATCCTGTTGTTTGGGATATCTTGGAAAATGTACTGAAAGGACACCCTGTACTGTTGAACCGTGCTCCTACGCTTCACAGATTGGGTATTCAGGCATTCCAACCAAAACTGATCGAGGGTAAAGCGATCCAGTTGCACCCACTAGTATGTACGGCCTTCAACGCCGACTTTGACGGTGACCAGATGGCGGTTCATGTGCCACTAGGACACGAGGCTATCTTGGAAGCGTCTACCTTGATGTTGTCTTCGCACAATATCCTGAACCCTGCGAACGGTAAACCAATTGCGGTACCTTCTCAGGACATGGTATTGGGTCTGTACTACATCTCGAAAGGTAAGCGTACTATGGGAGATGAAGTAGTAAAAGGTGAAGGAATGATCTTCTACAGTGCTGAAGAAGTAATCATCGCCCTAAACGAAAATAAAATCTCCCGTCATGCATGGATCAAAGTGAAAACTAAGGTTCGTAATGACGATACTGGAGAGTTGACAGAACAACTTGTTGAGACAGTAGCTGGTCGTGTGGTATTTAACCAGCACGTACCGGAGGAAGTAGGTTACGTAAACGAACTACTTTCGAAAAAGTCACTTCAGGTGATTATCGCAAGGGTTGTGAAGATTGCTGGTATGGCAAGAGCTGCACACTTCCTTGATGATATCAAGTCATTAGGTTTCCACATGGCTTATAAAGGTGGTCTTTCATTCGGTTTGGATGATGTAATTATCCCAGAAGAAAAAGTATCACTGATTGAAGAAGCTAAAGAAGAAGTGGAATCAATTACTGGTAACTTTATGATGGGTCTGATTACAGACAACGAACGTTACAACCAGGTGATTGACGTTTGGACTAAAGCCAACAGTGCTTTGACCAACGAACTGATGAAGCAAATGGAGGAAGACAGACAAGGCTTCAACTCAATTTACATGATGATGCACTCAGGAGCCCGTGGTTCAAGAGAGCAGATTCGTCAGTTGGGTGGTATGCGTGGTCTGATGGCGAAACCTCAGAAGAACCTTTCAGGAGCAAGTGATGGTAACATCATTGAAAACCCGATCCTTTCAAACTTTAAGGAAGGTCTGGACGTATTGGAGTACTTTATCTCCACTCACGGTGCTCGTAAAGGTCTTGCCGATACAGCCCTTAAAACAGCCGATGCGGGTTACCTGACTCGTCGTTTGGTTGACGTTGCACAGGACGTAGTAGTAACTGAACGGGACTGTGGAACATTGAGAGGTCTGACTATGACTCCTCTGAGACAAAACGATGAAATCGTTGAGTCAATCTCAGACAGAATTGAAGGTCGTTCAAGCTTGGAAGATGTTTATCACCCAGCTACAAATGAACTGATCGTAGGTGCTGGAGAGAGAATCTCAGAAGAATTAGCCCTGAAAATTGAGCAGGCAGGTATTGAAGAGATTGAAATCAGATCAGTACTTACTTGTGAAGCGAAACAAGGGGTTTGTTCGAAATGTTACGGTAAAAACCTTGCTACAGGTAAAAATGTAGGTAAAGGTGAGGCTGTAGGTGTAATTGCCGCACAGTCAATTGGTGAGCCAGGTACACAGCTGACACTACGTACATTCCACGTTGGTGGTGTGGCCGGTGGTTCTGGAGTAGAATCAACTATCAACGCCAAGAAAGGTGGTAAAGTAGCATTCACAGAAATGCGTTCTGTACCTACCGTAAAAGACGATGAACAAGTAGATATCGTAATGGCACGTACAGCGGAAATCAACATTACTGATGATAAAGGTAAAGTGGTTTACAACGTGAACATTCCTTACGGTTCATACTTGAAAGTGAAAGAAGGAGATGTTGTAGAGCAAGGTCAGGAGCTATGTAGCTGGGACCCTTACAACGCCGTAATCCTTTCACAATTTAACGGTACTGTACGCTTCGAAGCAATCGAAGAAGGTATTACGTTCCGTACTGATACTGACGAAATCACAGGTATGTCAGAGAAAGTGATCATCGATACGAAGGATAAGGCTAAAAACCCTACGATCGTGATCGAAGCTGACAACGGTGAAGTAGTGGCATCCAACATTCCAGTAGGTGCACGTCTGTCAGTAGAAGATGGTCAGCGTGTGAAGGCAGGTGATATCCTCGTGAAGATTGCAAGAGCCGTAGGTCGTGCAAGAGATATTACGGGTGGTCTGCCAAGGGTAACAGAGTTGTTTGAGGCTCGTAACCCATCTAGCCCTGCTGTTGTGTCTGATATCGACGGTTTTGTAACTTATGGTGCTGTGAAACGTGGTAACCGTGAGTTATTCGTTGAGTCTAAGGATGGCGTGAAGATGAGATACATGGTACAGCTGTCGAAGCACATCCTGGTACAGGAAAATGACTTCGTGAAAGCTGGTATGCAGTTGTCAGATGGTGTGATTACTCCTTCTGATATTCTGAAAATCATGGGTCCAACGGCAGTACAGGAATACCTGGTAAATGAAATTCAGGATGTATACCGTCTGCAAGGTGTAAAAATCAATGACAAGCACATTGAGGTAATCGTACGCCAAATGATGCAGAAGGTAATTATCGAAGACAACGGTGATACACTATTCTTGCCTAACCAAGTGGTAGACAAGTGGGAGTTCCGTGAAGAAAACGATAAGATCCTGAACATGAAAGTGGTAACTGATGCAGGTGAGTCGGATCGTTTCAAAGCAGGTCAGCTGGTAACAGCTAAAGAGCTTAGAGATGAGAACTCTACATTGCGTCGTCGTGATATGAAGCTAGTGAAAGTAAGAGACGCGCAACCTGCAATCTCAAGACCTACACTGCAAGGTATCACGCAAGCATCACTGGATACGAAATCATTTATCTCAGCAGCTTCCTTCCAGGAAACTACTAAGGTATTGAGTGAGGCATCTATCCGTGGTAAGGAAGATCACTTGAACGGTCTGAAAGAGAACGTGATTGTAGGTCACCTGATTCCAGCTGGTACTGGTCTGAGAGAATACCAGAAGATCAAGGTGGGTCCTAAGGATGAGTATGAAGCGCTTTTAGCTTCAACTACTGAAAAGGATATCATCAGATAATCAGCTATTGCGGTTTCTAAAAAATATAAGCCTTCCAGAGTAATCTGGAAGGCTTTTTTTATAAGCTTTTTCTCCTAGTAAGAAGATACAACTAGGTTTCTTGTCAAGATATTGTGACCTGAACTGTAAGTGAAACTATACTCTCCAATCGGTAAGTCAATCATCTCACTAAGAGAGTCAGTAGCTGAATCCAAAGCTTTGGTAAGCACTATTTGACCGTGTTTATCTCTTACCTCTATTTGGAAATGGAGATCCTGATTAAAGAGGATATGGGTGTTGAAAATAGAGTGTGAGTGTTTTTTGAATGAGAATTGGATTTTGTCACTATTGAAGTCTGCACTAACGTCGGTATTATAGTTGGAGCATAGTACAAACATTTGGATTAATTCTTTGGTCTTAATGTTCACTTTCATGATAGTAAGGGTAGGTTAGTAAAGGTTTGGATTTAATTGTATATACAATATAAATGCGGAGTAGGACTTTCTCAATGATTATTAAAGGAAGTTCCATTACAATAGTTTATTTATACAATGTTATTTTCTTTTTGGAAGACTTCTAAAGGGTGAAGAATGAAGTGTAGATGATAAAAATCCTGCAAGCATTTTTTAAGGATTTACCTACCTTTATGGCGCTTTAACAAGACATCAACTTTTTAATCACTTAAGTTTGAGCAAAATCATGAGCCAAAAGAAAATCTATAAACTAGAGGGAGTTGTACAGCATTATGCATGGGGAGGAGAATCCTATATTCCTGCACTCCTTGAAGTAGAAGCAGAGCAAGGTAAAAAATATGCAGAATATTGGATGGGAGCACATGATAATGCCCCTGCACTGATTGGAGATGACAAGCAACCTTTGAACAAGGTACTGGAGGCAGATAAGAATGTATTATTGAATGCTGATGTAGCAGCGAAATTCGGTAGACTTCCTTATCTTTTTAAGGTATTGGATGTTAAGGATATGCTATCTATTCAGGTACACCCAACAAAGGAGGAAGCTGAAAAGGGTTTTGCTTTGGAAAATAAAGCTGGTATACCTATTTCTGCTTCAAACAGAAACTATAAGGATGATAACCACAAACCTGAAATTATGGTAGCTCTAAGTGAGTTTTGGTTATTACATGGTTTTCGTCCTGAAAACGAACTGAAAGAAATCTTAGCCTCAGTTCCTGAGTTTAGACACCTACAGGAAATATTTGATAATGAAGGTTACTTTGGGCTTTACAAGTATGTAATGGAGTTGTCTCAAGAAGAGGTAAATCAGTTGCTGAAGCCTTTGGTAGAACGTGTACTACCATTATATAAAGAAGGAAAACTAGAAAAATCATCTGCTGATTACTGGACAGCAAAAGCTGTGGATTCAGCTGACTCTTCAGATTATGACAGAGGTATCTTCTCTATTTACTTTTTCAATATTGTCAAGGTGAACAAGGGGGAGGCAGTATTTCAGGATGCTGGTGTGCCACATGCTTATTTGGAAGGACAGAATATGGAACTGATGGCTAACTCTGATAATGTATTGAGAGGAGGACTGACGCCAAAGCATGTAGATGTTCCTGAGCTGCTTAAGCATGTCACTTTCGAGGCCGTACACCCTAATATAATGAAGGGGGAAGCAGTAAAGTCAGGGCTTGAGCGTATTTATAAAAGTCCTGTGCCTGATTTTGAATTGAGTAGGATTGAGTTGAATGCAGGAGAAACTTACACGCATGAAGCTTATTCTGCTGAAGTCCTTTTTGTGAATGAAGGAGAAGTGACAGTTGACGGTTCTGCATCTGTATTGTTGAAAAGTGGAGAAGCTGCTGTTGTATTTAGTGGAGAGAATTATTCATTATCAACATCAAGTGATGTAGTTATTTATAAGGCAGCCGTTCCTGTGCTGTAAATATAACTTGTAAAGTATTCTTGAGGGGGGTGAGGTCATCACTCCCCTTTTGTATATACACAATATAATTATTGTGCTTTTTTGCTAACAAAGTGTAAGTTTGATTGGGGGTAACTAAATGAAAATCCCGATTGAAAGCATTTTTTAATCTACCCTTACATGCATATTTGAGTTTCATGACGTTGGTAGTGATAAGGTATCATTGCTTTCAGGCATGTATTGCCTGTTGTTTTTTATAACCCGAAAGTATGAAACAATTATTACGAATTAGAAATCTTATAGGTACAGTCACGGTCTTTCTATTTTTATGGATGTTGAAAGGTATTGGACTGCAATTAGAGTTACTCAATGTATTTGAGCAGGTATTTGACAACTTTGAGTTGACAGATGTTTACTATACCCGTTTGAGAAACCCTCAAAGTGTACCCTTTGAAAGGAATGTTGTATTGGTCAATATTGGAGATCTGGATAGAAGAGGGATAGCTAGACAGATTCAGATTTTGAATCAATATAATCCAAAGGTAATAGGGATGGACGTTCTTTTTGACACCCCAAAAGACGATCCTGTTGGAAATTTTCAGCTTATGCATGCCATGAGAACTGCTGGAAATGTGGTGCTGGGATCAAAACCAGTAGGTCTTAGCCAAAACCAAGAATTTGATTCATTGGCATTGCCTTTTGAGATGATTAGACCTGTGGTATCCACAGGACATGTTTATACAGGAGTAAAGTATGGTGACTTTGTTACATGGAGAGATATTCCTGTAAAAGTAAAAACAACGTCAGGAAAGGAAGAGCCTTGCTTAGCGTTAGCCATCATGGAGCAATATGATTCTACTGTAGCTAAAGCAATGGTAGAGCGGGGAAATGAGCGTGAGACGATCTACTTCAAAGGAAATCTGGACAAATTCAATAAGTTAGATGTGAAGGATGTGCTGGAAGAGAATTTTGACCCTAGCTTAATCAAAGATAAGATTGTTCTGATGGGGTATATGGGAGCTGGCTATACAGATTACTTTTTTCAGGAAGACCGCTTTTATACACCACTAAATAAAAATTCTATTGGTAGAGGTGTGCCAGATATGTACGGGGTTGTAGTACATGCTAATATACTTTCCATGATACTGGAAGGTAATTATATAAATGAGGTACCAATCTTCTGGGCAGTGGCTGTCGCTGTCTTGGTATGCTATTTCAATATGATATTGTTCAGTTATATACTTGAAATACACAGGTATGCTGTTTGGTATAATGCCATAACCAAAAGTATTCAGCTACTGGAAGCTGTTGTAGTCTTAGGACTAAGTGTATTTACTTTTGCTGAATGGCACATTTCTTTCAACTTTACAATCACTTTTCTCGTAATATTGATTTCGGGAGACCTTATAGAAATTTTTGTAGAGGTAGGGCTTAGAGCAACCAAAGCTTATTACCATCGTTTTAAAAAATTTAAGGAAACCAAAAAGCTAGCAGTTGATGGACAGGTTTCATCATCAACACCCAAAACTGATATTATACAAGACTAAAAGCTAAATCCTTTTAAAAATCATGAAAAACATCAAACAAATACTTGGTGTCATTGCGCTGATGGCACTAATACCACTTTCTGTAAGCGCGCAAGATTATACTTTTATGATCTTGGGAACAAAAGGAAATGTACAGGTTAATGGTAAAACACCTAAAGTAGGTGAGAACCTATTAGCAAACCATACAGTTACAGTCCCTCCAAATGCTTATTTGGGGTTGGCACATGCAAGTGGAAGTACACTTGAAATTACACAGCCAGGAACTTATAAGGTGAAAGACCTGGAAGCAAAAATCTCGAAAGAAGATGCTTTGACTGGTAAGTTTGCTTCTTTCGTCATTGATGAGATAACAGGTAAAAGTGATGATGGTAATGGATCCCGTCAAGTTAAGTATGGATCGGTGACGAGAAATACGAAACCAGTCAAGATTAATATGCCTTCCAAAACAGCTGTACTAAGAGGAGAAGTGGCACTGGATTGGGAATTGAAAGGTAAGCAAGATCATGTTCAGACAGGACCATTCAAACTGGTTGTTAAAGATATCTCACAGAATATCCTGATGGAGACCCCTGTGGAGGGTAATAGTACAGTTTTGGACTTGAATGATGAAAAACTGAAAGGTCATGATAGACTGGTTTATTTTGTAGAAGCTATTGATAACAAAAGACTAGAGTCAGGTCAGTATCTTTTTGAAGTAAAAGAGGCAGAGGTACCACAAGCAGATAAAGAGCAGTATGAAGCCCTGAAAAGCAAAGATTCTGCACTAGGCAAAATGATGCTGGCGAAGTTTTATGAAGACAAAGGTTTACTTCCAAATGCGAAGATGGCTTATCATGAGGCGATCAAGCTGTCTTTTGGAAGTGAGCAGTACCAAAAAGTATATGAACGCTTTGCAGCAAGGTACGGACTGTAAGATATTAGGTTTGTAATAAAGTGTAGAAGAGCCCATCCATTAAGGTTGGGCTTTTTCATTGAGTGCACGTTTGAATACAATTGAGATGCCCCACACTGAGATAACAATTAGACCTCCAATTAGCCATGTAACCAAGCTGTTATTAGCATTGCCTTCCATTACTTGTTGAAATGTATGGGCACTTCTTCCTACCCAAATAGCAGCCAAGGTTCGAGGAAGCATCCCGATCAGACTACCTAGTAAAAAATTAGGAACACTAGCTCCTCCAATTGACAATAGGACATTACTGGCAGCAAAAGGAAGTATAGGAGAGAGTTTGGAGAGGATAACTATTTTTAATTCTTCTTTTTTTAGTCCATGTATAATCCGGTCTACCCCATCAATTTCATGAAGGCTATCCAAGAAAGTCCCGTTATCTAATTTTTTGGCTACTGAATAGCAAAGTAAAGAAGCTCCCATATATGAGCATATTAAGGCAGGAATGGCTTCCCAACCCAATAAATATCCACTAAGAAGTGAGATAAACGTAGTAGGAGTCAAGGCAAACCCCATGGTAAATACAGTGATGAGAAATACGACTCCCCATTGAAGAAATGTAAAACTGCGTAGCTCAGATTCATATTGGATGGCAGCATATCCTAAACTAGAACTGACTATAAGGGGTAATGTGCATAAAAGTATGCAGTAGGTTAGGGATACACTGTTTTTTCTTAAGATCTTAAACCACTTTTTCATATTCTGCTGATAGTGTGAGATTGTTTATTCGTTTGCCTTGTTTATCTACTATATGGAAGAGAAGTCTGCAAAACTCTGAAAAAAAAATCAGAACGGGTAATGGAAATCTTACAAATTAATCATTTGTGAATCAGAGTGTTTATTTTACATAAAGAAATTGAGGGATAAAGAAGAGATAATTATTTTAATAGCTACTATTGACAAAAATGAAAATAGTAGTACCTTTGCAACGCTTTTGGGATAAATGGTCTCTAAAGAATGGTAAGCCTCCTTAGCTCAGCTGGTAGAGCAACTGATTTGTAATCAGTAGGTCACTGGTTCGACTCCGGTAGGAGGCTCCAAAAAAGTCTGTTTAAGATTGAAACAAGTTTCAATGAAGCCTCCTTAGCTCAGCTGGTAGAGCAACTGATTTGTAATCAGTAGGTCACTGGTTCGACTCCGGTAGGAGGCTCCAAAAAGTCTGTTTAAGATTGAAACAAGTTTCAATGAAGCCTCCTTAGCTCAGCTGGTAGAGCAACTGATTTGTAATCAGTAGGTCACTGGTTCGACTCCGGTAGGAGGCTCTAAACAGTCTTTCAATATTGAAATAAGTTTCAATAAAGCCTCCTTAGCTCAGCTGGTAGAGCAACTGATTTGTAATCAGTAGGTCACTGGTTCGACTCCGGTAGGAGGCTCTCAAAATACTTGTTCAGAAGTACTGAATGTCACAGACGGTGACGATTTGAATAGCTGACCTTCTAAATTTAGTTAGAACTTAAGCCTTCTGAAAAGTAAGCCATACAGTTGGCGTTTTGATGTAGTGGTTGTATTCCTTGTATAATTAGCCTCCTTAGCTCAGCTGGTAGAGCAACTGATTTGTAATCAGTAGGTCACTGGTTCGACTCCGGTAGGAGGCTCTATACATCCACCAACAAAACATGTGTGGTGTATTTCTTGATTATTTTAGCCTCCTTAGCTCAGCTGGTAGAGCAACTGATTTGTAATCAGTAGGTCGCTGGTTCGACTCCGGCAGGAGGCTCCAACAGGGAAACCTTTTAAAGCATTTATGTTTTGAAAGGTTTTTTTCGTTGTCTGAATTTTAATCTTCCTATCTAAGTATAAAAACTTGTTTCAGGAGGTTGTTTGCTTCAAATCAAGGCTTTAAGAGCAGATATGATTTTGGAGTTTGACTTAATTTTCAGATATTTGCAGACCTCAAACTAAAAAGAATATAACGATGTCAAAAGTTTGCGATATAACTGGTAAAAGAGTTAGAGTGGGCAACAATGTGTCGCACGCTAACAACAAAACAAAAAGAACATTCTCTCCAAACCTGCACAAGAAGAAATTCTACATTCCTGAAGAGGACAAGTGGATTACTTTGAAGGTTTCTACAACAGCACTGAGAACTATCAACAAGAATGGTATCTCTGCAGTACTGAAGAAAGCTAGAAAGCAGGGCAACACCCTGGTGTAAGTTGGCGTAAGTTAACGGAATCTTAAGAATCTTTAATCTATTAAAGTCATGGCAAAAAAAGGTAATAGAGTACAGGTGATTCTTGAGTGCACTGAGCATAAAGCTTCTGGCATGCCAGGTACTTCAAGATACATTACTACTAAAAACAGAAAGAACACTCCAGACAGAATGGAGCTTAAGAAGTTCAATCCTATCCTGAAGAAATATACTGTTCACAGAGAAATTAAATAATTATGGCTAAGAAGGTAGTAGCAACACTTAAGCAGAAAGGTGGAGTTAAATTCGCCAAAGTAATCAAAGCGGTGAAATCACCAAAATCAGGCGCATATACTTTCAAAGAAGAGATCATGCCTGAAGATCAAGTAAAAGATTTTCTTGCGAAGTAATTCGCTTAAGATATAAAACGAGTCTCTCGTGGAAAAACCCTGCATTAGTAGGGTTTTTTTTTGTGGAGGGCCTTTTCCCAAAGGTCATTTTGGGAGATAAATAGCATTTTTGGTGTTATTTGATATAAGGATATAATGTGAACGCTTGTCTTTCAGTATCCTTTCACCTAATTTCACTAAATAAATCCGCTGAGAAGGCAGGTTTGTAAAGTGCTCGTACGTTCTTCGGTACGTAGGATCTTATCCACCATCAAAGATTGAGAAATGACAGCCGGTCTGTCTTTTTGACTTAAATGAAAAAAGAAAATGGGCTTTTTTGATAAACTCAAAGATAAATTCTCGGGAAAACCAATCACTGAGGAAGACAAGGAAAACCTTGATAAGGGTCTTGAGAAAACGAGAGGAGATTTTTTCTCGAAACTGAGCAAAGCAGTTGCCGGTAAGTCTAAAGTGGATGATGAAGTCTTGGATAACCTGGAGGAAATCCTTGTTACTTCAGATGTGGGGGTAGATACCACACTCAAGATTATTGAGCGTATCGAGGCTAGGGCAGAGCGTGACAAATATGTAACGACTGCAGACCTGAACAGGATTTTGCATGAGGAAATTGCAGGGTTGCTGGCAGAGAATCAAAGTGATGATGTCAACGGATTTACAGTTCCTGAAGACAAGAAACCTTATGTGATCTTGGTAGTAGGGGTAAATGGTGTTGGAAAAACTACAACGATAGGTAAGCTTGCTGCAAAATATATTGCTCAGAACAAGAAAGTGGTATTGGGTGCGGCAGACACTTTCCGTGCAGCAGCTGTTGACCAATTGAAAATGTGGGGTGAGCGTGTAGGTGCAGAGGTCGTTTCAAAAGGAATGAATACAGACCCTTCTTCTGTAGCATTTGACGCAGTAAAGGTGGGTATAGACTCTGGCGCTGATGTTGTGATTGTGGATACAGCTGGTCGTCTTCACAATAAGGTGAATTTGATGAACGAGCTTTCCAAAATCAGACGTGTGATGGAGAAAGTGATTGACGGAGTTCCTCACGAAGTGTTGTTGGTGTTGGATGGAAGTACAGGTCAGAATGCCGTAGAGCAAGCCAGACACTTTACGAAAGCGACAGATGTAACAGCTATCGCAGTAACCAAACTTGACGGAACAGCCAAGGGAGGCGTAGTGATAGGTATTTCAGATGAGTTCAAAATTCCGGTTAAATACATCGGAGTTGGAGAAAGTGTAGACCACTTGCAAGCTTTCAATAAAATGGAATTCGTTGAATCCCTATTTGGAGGCAAGGATGCTACAAATATTTAATTTCTCATAACGATAATAATTAAGCTCGTACATGTTCAAAACATTTACGGGCTTTTTTTCTGTTTAAATACATTGTGATATAACATCTTCTATTACTTTAAATAATGAAAAATCAGGTGATAAAAGAGATGTGTTAAGCATAGAGAATTGAATAATAACCAATAGTACTCAAATATGATTAATGTACTTATAATAGATCAGATGCACGATTCCATTGTGCCAATGCTAAAAGGTATTGGAATCAACCCTGATTATAGACCGGATATTACGGCTGAGGAGGTGCATGAATTGCTGCCTAATTACGAAGGGTTGATTCTGAGAAGCAAGATGAAGGTAAAGGTGGATTTGTTGGAAAAAGCACCAAGACTGAAATTTGTAGCAAGAGCAGGAGCTGGTGTTGATGAGATTGACAATGATTACCTTGATAAAAGAAATATTACTTTGCTTAATGCTCCAGAAGGGAATTGTGATGCGGTAGGAGAACATGCATTGGGAATACTTTTATGCTTGATGAATAACTTGCATACAGGTGATAGAGAAGTGAGAGCCAAAAAATGGCGTAGAGAGGCAAATCGTGGGTATGAATTGCATACTCGTACGGTGGGTATTATTGGTTATGGTAATATGGGGCAAGCGTTTGCAAAAAGACTGAAAGGTTTTGGTTGTGAAGTCTTGGCTTATGATAATGTAAAAACAGGATACAGTGATGAGTTTGCAAAAGAAGCATCACTGGAGGAATTACATGGACAAGCAGATGTACTCAGTTTTCATATTCCCCTGAATGATTATAACAAATACTTAGTAGATGAGGAGTATCTAGGTAAGTTCAAGAAGCCTCTTTATTTGATCAACCTTGCAAGAGGGGAGATTATGAAACTGAAGACAATAAAATGGGCTTTAGAGACAGGGAAAGTGACTGCAGCAGGGTTGGATGTATTGGAAAATGAAAAGCTACAAACATTAACGACAGAGCAAGAAGTTATTTTTGATTGGCTGGCAGAACAGGACAATGTACTTTTCTCTCCACATGTTGGTGGCTGGACTTTTGAGTCTTATGAACGAATCAACAAAGTATTGACGGAGAAGATTGATAAGCTATTGAATAAAGCATAAAGAAAGCCCTCTCAAAATCTTATTTGAGAGGGCTTTCTTTATTAGAGCTAACGAATATTAGAGAACACATTTAGTGAGGAATTCATCAAAGTATTTATTGAATTCATCATCCCTCAATTTAGGGTCTGTAATATCATATACTGTTGAAATGCCTCTTTTGTAGCGGACAAGGTTGGAAATAGGAGAGTAGAAAAACTGCATATCTCCAATGCCTGCCATTTCCTTGAGTCTCATATGTTCGACCGTTTGGTCTTTCTTATTGACTACACCAAAGACTTGGAAGCTGTATCCTTGCTCTTCTTTGAGCTGCTTGATTCTAGGAAGTGTTTTAAGGAAACTTACCGTTGCTTTTATATCCAATACACTGGCAACAATAGGTACTACCACAATATCAGATACCAGAATACTGAAGTAGATTTCTTTTCCTTCGATACGTCCTGGAACGTCCAAGAAAATAACATCATACTTTTTTTCAGCCAAAGCCAAAGTCTTGTCAAAGTTCACCTCTGGTTTGGGCTGCTTCCAGTTGAAGGCAATCACGTCATAAGAGTCTTTATTGTCTTTTTCATGATTGTAGATGTCCTTAACGGATTTCTGAGGGTCACAATCAATGACCAGCACTTTCTTATCTGTGCGGTTATGCAATGCTGATGCCGTTAGCATAAGCAAAGTGCTTTTGCCTACACCACCTTTTTGTGTTGCGAATGAAATTACCTTAGCCATTTGTTAGTAGATCTTTTACAGTAACTCTAAAGGAGTTTACTGTCCCTGAATACTTCTTTGAATAACAGAAGTATAGCGTTATGATGCTAAGAAAAAAGCTGTTTCCGAGCAATGATTACCGATTAAAAAATTAATAATTCTTAAGGTCTCGGTTCCTAGCATAGAATAATACGCCGTAACTTATTCCGAAAATCAAATATACGCAAGCTTTCATTCATTTTTTGTAATTTTGCACCCTTATTCCAATCAATAGTATTATGGCAAGACAAAAACTGAGAAAGTTTGCCGAAAACAAAGAAAGAGCAAACGTAATACAGGCTGAAAAGCCGTTCTATGATAATTGCAAAGGCAAGTGGAGAAGTGAATATTTCAAAAACGACAATCCAATAGTTTTGGAATTGGCATGTGGAAGAGGAGAGTATACTACTGGTCTAGCAAAAGAGTATCCTAATAAAAACTTTATTGGTATTGACATGAAAGGCGACAGACTCTGGTTTGGTAGCAATGTGGCTATCGAGAATGAGTTGGATAATGTGGCTTTTCTAAGATGTCAGATTCAACACCTTGAAGAGTTTTTTGCTAAACATGAGATTGACGAAATCTGGATTATACACCCTGATCCACGTCCTAAAAATAAAGATGCTAAACGCAGGTTGACACACCCAAGATTCTTGAAAATATACAAGAAACTACTGAAAGAGAATGGGTTGATGAGACTTAAGACAGATAGCAGGTCGCTTTTTGAGTATAGCGTGGAAACTGTGGTACATGAAAAACTCAATCTGGAAGCGATTACTTTTGATTTGTATGAGTCAGACTTGAAAGTAGAACATCATGGTATTTCTACCCGTTATGAACGAAAGTTTACACAAGAAGGTCATAAGATTCATTATATGAGGTTCCGTTTCCAATAATTTGTGAAGCAAGTAGCTTAAGTGGGATTAATTGCTATATTACTCAAAAGAACTGAACTACAATTCACCTGATGGGGCAACAAGTAGAGAGACAGAAAAGGATAGTCATTGAGTCGCAGTACTTTCCGTGTGTAGAATATTTCACGATTCTAGAAAAGGCTGATGAAGTGTTTATTGAGCGTCAGGAACATTTTCAAAAACAGAGTTACAGGAATCGTAGTTATATACTTACTGCGAACAAAATTGATCGTTTGACGGTGCCAGTTTTGGGGGCAAATAAAGGATTGCCAATTGGCGCAATGGAGATTGACTATAAGCATAAGTGGCAGCATCGTCACTGGAAAGCAATAGAGTCTGCTTATGCGAGGGCACCTTTCTTTGAATTTTACCAAGATTACTTCAAAGAGATCATCTTTACCGATTTTCAATACCTGATTGACTTGAATAAAGAAATATTAGGACTTTGTAGTAAACTATTAGGACTAAAATCACGTATCTATTACACGGAGGAGTATATTGAAAATTATCAAGAAACCGGGATAGATCTCAGATCAGAGATACATCCCAAAAAAGCCACAGGTCTGACACAATTACAGGAGTATGTGCAGGTGTTTGGGGATAATTTTGAACCGAACTTGAGTATTTTGGACTTACTCTTTTGCGAAGGACCCAACGCCATCCGTTTATTGAGAAATCAAGACAGTGTTTTGTTGCACAAGGATTGGGGAATTGCAGGGCATATTTCAACTTAATCGTTTTGTAATATAGAAATGTATTGCTTTATTTTATGAAGTATGCTCAAGTATTTTGAATAATAACTATCAAGAAATAAAGACATAAAACATATAAACCCACAGCCATGGAAGCTAAATTCTCAAATAGGGTTAAAGAGGTCATATCTCTCAGTAGAGAAGAGGCATTGCGGTTAGGACATGACTACATTGGAACGGAGCATCTCTTGTTGGGTATGATCCGTGAGGGTGAGGGTATTGCCGTTACTTTACTCAAGAAGCTTGGGGTAGATTTGAACAATTTACGACAGTCTATCGAGCAGGCAACTAGAGGTACTGCCAGCCACAATGTGAAAAACCTTGCAAATATACCTTTAACCCGTCAGTCAGAAAAAACGCTGAAGATTACATATCTAGAAGCGAAAATATTTAAAGCCAGCTTAATTGGAACAGAACATTTACTGTTATCTATATTAAGAGATGATGATAATTTGGCAACTCAGATACTCCATAAATTCGATGTGAATTATGATGTAGTAAAAGAGTTGTTGGAATATCATACTGAAAATCCAATCAGTTCTTCAAGTGCTGATGACGAAGGTGATGAACCAACTAGGAGCTTCTCAGGTGGAGGCGGAGGTTCAAGAGGTGAATCCTCTAGGTCTTCGACAGAAAAGTCCAAAACACCAGTCTTGGATAACTTTGGTCGTGACCTTACCAAGTATGCAGAAGATGGTAAGCTAGACCCAATTGTAGGTCGTGAAAATGAAATTGAGCGCGTAGCACAAATTCTAAGCCGTCGTAAGAAAAACAACCCGATTCTAATAGGTGAACCAGGTGTTGGTAAAACTGCGATAGCAGAAGGTTTGGCGCTAAGAATTGTTCAGAAGAAAGTTTCACGTGTGCTTTTCGGTAAACGTGTCGTTACGCTTGATCTTGCTTCATTGGTGGCAGGTACAAAGTACCGTGGTCAGTTTGAAGAAAGAATGAAGGCTGTGATGAACGAGCTGGAAAAAGCACCGGAAGTAATTCTGTTCATTGATGAGATCCATACAATTGTAGGAGCAGGTGGTGCTTCAGGTTCACTTGATGCCTCCAATATGTTTAAGCCTGCATTAGCAAGAGGTGATATTCAATGTATTGGTGCTACAACACTTGACGAATACCGTCAGTACATTGAGAAAGATGGCGCTTTGGCAAGACGTTTCCAAATGGTAATGGTAGATGCTACTACACCAGAGGAGACAATCGAGATCTTGTCAAATATCAAGAACAAGTATGAAGAGCACCATAGAGTAAGTTACTCAGATGAGGCGATTGATGCTTGTGTGAAACTGTCAGACAGATATATTAGTGATAGGTTCTTGCCAGATAAAGCAATTGATGTACTGGATGAGGCAGGTGCACGTGTGCACATCAATAACATCCATGTACCAGAAGATATTGTAAAACTGGAAGAGCAGATTGAAGATATCAAGACACAGAAAAATAAGGTAGTTAAAAGCCAGAAATATGAGGAGGCTGCAAGGCTGCGTGATACAGAGAAAAAACTGATTGATCAGCTGGACCAAGCCAAAACACGATGGGAAAAAGAAAGCAATGAAAAAGTCTATCCTGTAAGTGAGGAAGATGTTGCTGCTGTAATCGCAATGATGACAGGTATTCCGGTAAATCGTGTAGCTCAGAACGAAGGCCAGAAACTGCTAGGAATGTCAAATGAATTGCAGGCTAAGGTTATTGGACAGGACGATGCGATTGTGAAGCTAACTAAAGCTATTCAACGTACACGTGTTGGTCTGAAAGACCCTAAGAAGCCAATTGGTTCATTTATATTCCTAGGTCCTACAGGTGTTGGTAAAACAGAGTTGGCTAAAGTGTTAGCAACTTACTTGTTCGACAAAGAAGATGCCTTGGTGAGAATTGACATGAGTGAATACATGGAGAAATTCTCGGTATCTAGACTTGTTGGAGCGCCTCCAGGTTATGTAGGTTATGAAGAAGGTGGACAGCTGACTGAAAAGATTCGTCGTAAACCGTACAGCGTTGTGCTTTTGGATGAGATCGAAAAAGCTCACCCAGATGTATTTAACCTGTTACTTCAAGTGTTGGATGACGGTATCCTGACAGATGGTTTAGGTCGAAGAGTTGACTTCCGAAACACGATTATAATCATGACCTCAAATATTGGGGTGAAAGACTTGAAAGATTTTGGTGCAGGTATTGGTTTCAATACTCAAGCAAAATCCAACAGTCAGGATGAGATCATGAAAAGCACAATCCAAAGTGCTTTGAAGAAGGCATTCTCTCCAGAATTCCTAAACAGGTTGGATGATGTGATTGTATTTAATTCTTTGGAAAGACAACACATTCACAAAATCATCGATATCTCGTTGGGTAAACTGTTTGGAAGAGTTCAATCACTTGGTTACAAGATTGAGTTGACTACAGCAGCAAAAGACTTCTTGGCAGAGAAAGGGTACGATCCTCAATATGGGGCAAGACCTCTTAATAGAGCCATTCAGAAGTTTTTGGAAGACCCGATTGCCGAAGAGTTGCTCAAAGGAGAGATCAATGAAGGTGATATCATCCTTGCAGACCATGATGGTAAAGGAGATGAGCTTTCGGTCTCTGTAAAGAGTGGAACACCTCAGAAAGCAGAGGAATAAAACAGATAAGTTGATTTAATTGAAATATGAAAGGAGCCTCATATAGGCTCCTTTTTTTATGCCCGTTTTGTATTTTTGACAATACAGTAGTGAAAAACCGTTATGAGTAATGAGACATACTGATCTATTTAGGCAGTAGCAATAATCAAGTTTTAGAGGTTGTGAAGATAGATGTGCTGGTAATCAAATGCTTTTATGATTTCGTGAAATAAAACGATAAGGCACATTTTGTGCTTTGAGCTTTATATCTTTGTAGCTGTGATGTGTCTCATCTAATACACTAAAAACCTTAACATTAATCTATAGGCAATGAATAATTTTTTCTTCTGGAAAGACTGGAAACTAGGCTATAAATTACCTTACCTATTAGGACTGGCTATATTGATAGGAGGGGTTGCATTTTTTGGAACCTTTTACTTTTTAGGTGAAAAGCTGGTGTTTCCTTGGGGAAAGGATGGGGAATTGGAACTCTTGAAGACTTTTCTATATGGATTTAACTTTAACTTCTTTGAGTTTTCATCGACAGCAGATTCATACTTGCTGCTTGAGTCTTTCAAAGTAAGAGAACTACAGATTAGTAGTCTGGCATATAAGCTTTATGGTGGGTTATTGGTAGTTGGTTTGGCTTTTTACCTAAGTAGTATTTCTGATTTAAAACGGATATGGTATATAGTAAGTGCAGGTCTTTTTTGTTTACTGGTAGCTAGTATGCATTTAGAGGAACTTGGACTGTTAGTAGGAATACATCCTAAGGCATTTATGTTTTTGGTTCTGGTTGTGTTTTTACTGTTGACTTTTTATTTCCATAGTTTCAATCAGTATGCAAGTTATAGTGTAAGGTTAGTAGCTTATTTAATAGTTGAGGTAGGTTTTATTTGGTTTGCTGCGACCAATACAGGGAATCCACATCCACTGGAATCTGTACTCAGTTATGGTATTGCAATTCCTGTTATATTGACTGCCATTTTTATCTTGATCGATGCCTTGACGATTCCATTAGGTATTCTGTATTTGGTAACTGATAAAAATGACGGGACTTCGGGAAATACCTTCAATCACTTTTATGGGTTGATGGGGATATATGTATTCAATTTACTTTATGCCTATGCCCATCATTTTTACTTTTTAGATTTAGGATTATACTTCCTTCACCCTCTGTTGATATTTCCAATAAGTACAGTTATTGGAATATGGATGATCAAAAAGCAAGAGCCATTATATCAAAAAGTTCTTCCTTACCTTCCTGCAGGAGCCTATTTGTATGTTGGGTTAGCCATTATTGCTTTTGCTAATATTGGGTTTGCTTTCGCAACAGCAAATGAACCTTTGATCAGAGCTTTAACAGGAACTTTAAGTGCTATTTATTTGGGCTTCGCAATGGCCTTTATGGTATATGTTGGGAGCAATTTTTATGTATTGCTTAAGCAAAATATGCCAGTATATAAGGTGGTGTTCAACGCTCCAAAAGTAGACTTTCTAATTGCATGGACAGTCGGAATCTTCCTTGTTGCGGTTTTGGTAGGAATTAAGAGGTTTCCACAATACAGACAGGTTGTATCAGCTTATTATATCATGTTAGGAGATATGGAAGCCGTTAATAACGAAAAGCTGTTGGCTTCACAGTACTATCGAATAGCAGGAACTTACAGGCCTAACCATCGTGCAGATTACTCAATGGCATCTTTGGCATTAAGTGAAAATAATAATGCCGCTGCAAGTGTCTATTTGAAAGACGCAACTCGTAGACTGGCAATTCCACAAACTTATGTCCAGTTAGCAGACTTGTACACAAAAGATGAGAAACCATTTGATGCCATATTTACTTTAAAGGAAGGATTGGAAAAATACCCAAATGAGAGTCACTTGATGAACAATCTTGCTTTGCTATATAGTAAAACCAACATGCCAGATAGTGCTTTGGTATATATGGAAAAAGGAATGGTGGCAAATGAGAATGCCCCATTGATGGAAAGTAATTTGTTTGCTTTGACAGCTCAAATTGACCCTGACAATGAGATGGTGAATCAGTACCTAGCAAAAGGAGGCGCTAAAGACGAGTATGTGGCTGCTGCTGCAAATAGAATGGCTTATATGAATAAGCAGCAAATCCGTTCTGTCTTGTCATTGAATACTGAATTGTTGAAAGACTCAGTATTGGGTACTCCAGAGCTTTGTTACTTGTATAACTATATGTTGAATAAAGGAGGAGAAACAGATTCTACGACTATTCAGATCTCAAAAGAGTTTGAAAATATAGGAGTGAATAATAGTTTCTTAAGGTATTTGAGGTTTGCAAGGTCATATGTGAGTATATCAGAAGGCAATGTAGAAGAAGCTTATAATTTGCTTAGATGGGTAGCAAAAGATGCAGGACAATATAGTTCATATTACCCTTATCAGTTAGGGTTGTTAATGCTGAAAGTGGGAGAGTATGGTCAGGCTGCTGAGCATTTCAAGAATGCCTTTTATTTAGGTAATCGGGAAGCTGCCTTACCAATGGCATTAGCAATGGCTGAATTAGAAGATAAATCCAAAGCATTTACCGCATTGGATAATGTAGCAAGGCTACAGATATCAGGAACAGCAGAGACAGCTAATGAGATCATCAACATTCTGAATGACAAATCAACAGATAGTCAAAATTACCTTAGCTCAAGTGTGAGTGACATTACAAAGTATCGTTACTTGCACTATAAGGGTGATAAGATGTCTGATGAGGCATTTGGGGCAATACTTAGCTCGATTGGAGAGGCTGATATTCGCGCCTCATTGGCTATTGAAAGGTCAAAAAGTTTATTGCGAGAAGGGAAATGGCAAGAAGCCGAAGGTTGGCAGCCTTCAGATATGTCAAAATACTCGTTGGAAATGCAGCAACGTTTTCAGCTTTGTCAATTTCATATATCATATTTGAAAGGTGAAGTAGACCAGCGTTTTTATCAGGATGTAACGGCTTTTGATTACCCAGACTTTGCCAAAGGCTGGAAGTCGTTTTACCAGGCTGTTTACTATGATAAAAACAAGGATTTAGAGAATGCTAAAGCTTATTATAAGGAAGCATTGAAAGGGTTATTGTTTGAGGATGAGGTACAATTGGCTTATTTCACCTTCTGTAAAGAAAACCATTTGAGTGAAGAGGTGTATAATTCTATTTACAGTGCTTACTTGTACAATCCGTCTTCATTGAAAATTGCAAAGGCTTACATGTTCTATTGCCTTGAGATCGGTAGAGACAACTATGCAGCTGAGGCATTGCTTGAAATTTCAGAATACTTGACCCCTGAGCAATATCAAAAGCTAGAATTGGAGTATAAAGCCAAGAAGGAACTGGAAGCAAAAAGGGCATTGCAGTGGGGGGAAGAGGATTTAGTCCAATAGTAATTAACAAACAGACCATAAACACATGAAAATATACACAAAGACTGGTGATAAAGGACAGACTTCCCTGTTTGGAGGTAAAAGAGTTTCTAAGGCACACCTACGAATTGAAGCATATGGAACAGTAGATGAGTTGTTGTCATATATAGGCTTGGTAAGGGATCAGGAAGTAAACAAATCTAGGAAAGAAGACCTGAAAGAAATACAGGATAGGTTGTTCACACTAGGGGCTGCATTGGCGGCAGACCCTGATAAGCCAAAACTGAAAAAACCAGATCTGTTTGAAAGTGATGTTGAGTGGTTGGAGTCAGAAATGGATAAAATGAATGAGGAGTTGCCAGCATTGACACATTTTGTATTACCTGGAGGACATCAGTCAGTTTCATTCTGTCATTTGGCGAGAGTTGTATGCCGTAGAGCAGAAAGGTTGACCATTCGCTTGATGGAAGATGGAGAAGAAGTCGATGAGCTGATTACCAAATACCTAAACAGGTTATCTGATTACCTTTTTGTACTATCAAGGAAAATGGCAAAAGAAATCGATGCAGAGGAAGTACCTTGGATACCAAGGACTGTATCCAAGTAAGGAGATAAATTGATAAATATACCAAAAGGGACACTTCAATTGAGTGTCCCTTTTTTTGATGATGAAATTGGGTGAATTTGATTTAAGTGTTTGATTATCTAAAGTTATATTTTGTTTAATTCAATTATTAACAAACATTATGTAATGTGTATTATATATGATGTTTCTTTTGTCTATTCTATCCTTCTATTTGTGATTTATTTAATAAAGCTAAAAGCTTTCGACTAGCACTATGTGTAATATCTTATAACTTCAATTAAAAAATGCGTCTCAACTACTACCAAGTATTATTAAGTACAAGCCTATTAACAGTATTATTTTTAGTTCCTTTTTGTAAAGTCAATGCACAACAGCAGTTTTCACTGGATCAGATTATAAGGTTAGCAAGAGATAATTCCCTGTCTGCCCAGCAAGCTGAGAATAAAAAAGAGAACCGCTATGGAAGTTACCTGAAGTATAAATCCAACTTTTACCCGCAGCTTTCATTGGAGGGAGCATTACCGGATTTTAGTAGAGCTATTGATCCTGTGACACAGCCTGACGGTACACAGAAGTTTATTCCGAGGAGTTTTGCCAACTCCTATTTGGGCTTGAAATTAAAACAAACTATATCCGCAACCGGTGGCGAAATCTATTTGGAGTCTCAAATCACAAGAATAGATAACTTGGCTGAAGAAGAAGGAGGAAGTACAACCTCTTACTCTGGTAATCCATTGGTTTTAGGGTTTTACCAACCAATTTTTACACATAACTGGTTGAAATGGAGTAAAAAGATTGAGCCGATTAGGTATCAGGAAGCAGAAAAGAAATATGATGAGGAGCTGGAATGGATTGCTTGGAAAGCAACCGACTTGTATTTCAACCTGATGATTGAGCAAATTAACTATCGTATAGCCCAAAAGAACCTAAAAAGCAGTACTAACATTCTTGAAAAAAGCGAAGAGAATACGAATGTTTCTGAAAGTGAAAAGCTTCAGATGGAGCTAAGTATCATGAAGGCGCAAAGTGATGTAGCTTCTGCTGAGTTGAGAGCAGATAATGCCATGTTGAGATTGAAGACATTTATAGGCTTGTCTGAATCAGATAAAAGTTTTGATCTGGAAATACCCAAAGAAATTCCGGAGTTTAAGATAGATGATAAAATTGCGGTAAAGTATGCCAAGAAAAACCGTCAGCGTTATTTGAGTTTTAAGAGAAGAAAACTGGAAGCAGAACGTGATGTGGCAAGAGCAAAAGCAGAAAGTAACCTTGACTTATACTTGACAGGTAGCTTTGGTCTTACCCAACAGGCAGATAATTTGCCGGGAGTATATGAGAACCCGCAAAACCAACAGCGTGTACGATTGGGGTTTGTTATTCCAGTTGCTGACTTTGGTAGGAGGAAAGCAAATTTGCAAACAGCCATTGCTAACCAAAAGTTGGTGGAGAGTAGTGTAGCGCAAGACGAGATAAACTTTGAGCAAGAAATCGTGGTGTTGACCAAGCAGTTTCCCATTCTTGTCAATAAGGTAAAAACAACCAATAAGGCTAATGAAATTGCTGAAAAGCGTTTTAACCTTTCTCATAAGCAATATATGAGACAAAAGATATCAGCGACAGACTATAACCTGGCGCTTCAGGAAAAAGACAAGTCAACAAGGGAATACTTGAAAGCTCTAAAAGATTATTGGTTGGCTTATTATGACCTCCGTATGAAAACACTCTACGACTTTGAGGGTAATATGAGTATGATAGGGATGTAGGTGATTCTGCATGAAAGAAAAAAAGCCGGCAGAAACTGCCGGCATTTAAATCGTTGAATTCAGTTGCATTCAGAGGAATTAATAATCAAGCAAATCAAGATTATATCGTTTAATGATTTTTTTCAGCAGCTCGCCGTATATAGGCGATGTTGCATAGCCTACCCCACCGTATTTGGTAGATCCAATTTTTTCAGCCCAAGCCTTGTAGTCACGACCATTGGTGAACAAAGGAGAGTAACGTTTACTTTGGTTCAGGAAAATAGAGTGTGACCTGAAAGACTCCCATGGAGTTTTGTAACTTGCAAAGCTGTCCTTGACAAGGCACTTATAGAGCTTGCGTCCACCCTTTAGAACCTCAGAGCTGGATACCACTTTGTGTTGGTTATACTGAAGTTCCCTGTGGGTGTAATATTCTGTAGTGTAAATTGGGGTTGTCTGTTTATCTTTGTCCTTGATTCCAAAGAAATTGTTATTGATTACACGATTACCGTAGCCTGTCTCAAGAGCAGCTTGCGCTAGTGTAATAGAGGCCGGAACATGGTATTTGGTCTGTTCCATCAAGGCAGTTTCAATTTTTCTTAAAGGATATTCTGCGGCAAAAAACTGATAGACATGCTTGGGGATACTCGGGTCAATCATCATTTCTTTGATAAACAACTCACTGACCTCACGGTTAAGGTCTAAGAGCTTTTCATCAGAAAGCTGATCGGTTCTGCTAACCTTTGACTCAATCAAGAACCTTGAGAGTATAAGTTGCTTTTGGACAGTGAATTTTTCTCGAGAATCTTTAGCAGTAGCAAGACTAGTGGACTTGAGATCTTCAAATTCGTCAAGGATAAGTCCTAAGACATCGTTGGTATCACTATTGGGAGCTTTGTGACTTACTTCAGCAAAGCTTGTAGCAGCTGAAGCCTGCAAAGTTGGAACGTTATTCTGGTAACCGGGAACAAATTGGGCAATCAGGTAGATAATAGCCGCTCCAACTATTGCAAGGGTAACTTTGTTGCTAATTACAAAGTAGTAGATGTTGCCGCGTGCACCTAGGTAGAAGCTGCCTTGATCGTAGCCACATCTGACCATATCTCCTTTGTAGCGCATTGGTAGGGTGAGGTGTACAGTTCTCATGTTTATGTAAAGTTTTTGAGCCAAGTTTCAGTTTTTATTTGGAAGCGAATTCAACAAGAAACCAGCTTCCACAGAGTATCAATTTTATTGCTTTTATCAGAAGGAAATGAGTCAATCCCTTTGTCATTTCCTTCTTATGTTGATACAAATAAAAGCAGTTTGAATTTAATTGTCAATATTATTAGCAAATAAATGTTATGTTTTTTAACAAAAATAGCAAACACCTGCGTGTGCTGCACGGAATGACACAAAAGGAGCTAGCAGAGAGAATAGGTGTTTCACGCAAAAATATCAGTGCTTACGAGCAAGGAAGTGAGGCTCGGTATGATACTTTAATTAAAATCGCTAATTATTTTAACATTGCGATTGATGATTTAATGAACAAGGATCTGGCAGCCGAAGCCATCGAGAAATCTGCAACCAAAAAGGAAGTGGAGGAAGCTTTGAAAGGGGCAAAGATGCGCGTGTTAAGTATCACGGTAGATCAGGACAATAAAGAAAATGTTGAACTTGTACCGCAAAAAGCGGCTGCAGGATATACAGCAGGTTTTTCTGATCCTGAATACCTGAAAGAGTTGCCAAAGTATCAGTTGCCGTTTCTATCAGACTCAAAGACCTATAGGGCATTTGAAATAACAGGAGACTCTATGTTGCCATTACAGTCAGGAAGTGTCGTGGTAGGAGAGCTCATGATGGATTGGAGCAACATTAAGGATGGAACTGTCTGTGTGTTGGTAACTGATGAGGGGATTGTCTTGAAAAAAGTATATAGTCAGGCAAAGGATAAAGGCATTTTCCTTCTGAAATCAACCAATCCATTGTATCCACATTACGAAGTGCCTATCAATGAGGTACATGAGATTTGGAAGTATGCAGCCCATGTTGGAAGAGAGTTTCCTGAGCCTGAGCAACAAGATGGTTTAAGAGAAACCATTGAGCAGCTAAAGGATGATCTTTACAAGATTAGGCTGAAATAAAAACGAAGCCTAATATATATTACAAGGCTAGGTGCTAGACAATTTGACAGAAAGATAAGTTGGTACCTAGCCTTTTTCTATTAAAAAATTAATCAACCAAATAAATGGGAATAGCAATCAACACCATTCGTGTAGGTCTGAAGTATGTACTGACCAACTATGGAGAGACACATAAGTTCCAAGTGATAGAAGCTTTGGAAGAGGGTAACTTCAAGGTGAAAGATATGGAAACGCTAGAAATCTATGAATTGGAAGATCTAATCCGATATGGTGAAGGAAAGGATTTTGAAATTTTAGAGATTGAAGAGTGAACTTCTGGAAGGGAGTTTTTTTAGTGGTTAGTTAAGATTGATATTTTATCTGGAGGTATTTAGTGTGTTCTGGGAAAATTAAATTTCATCGATGAAATTTAAGAAGGTTGATGTGTGTATTGAAATGTGTTGATTTTCAGGTGGAAATGATTTGTGTATTATACAATGATGTAATGTATGAATAGGGATTTAGCTTTGATGGTGATGTATTTAGATTCAAGAGAGAAACCAAAAAGTATTTTTTGAAAAGCGGTTTTAAACTTAAAAGCGAATTGGAAAATGAGCTTGTTTTTGAAAGAGGGAGTACTTTATTGAATATGGTTACCTTCAATCCGCTTAAATGGAAATCCCTGATTTCAATAAGTATACAAGATAATATGATATCAGCTAATTTTGATGTTTCAACTATAGGACAGAGTCTGACAGCAAAAGAAGAGAAGTTGTGGGATACTTTTGTTGAAAATTATCAACAAGCCATGCAATTGGGAGTGGGTAAAATCGCTGATAATAGAAAAGAACTAAGAAAGACTAAATTAAAAAGCTTCCATTACATATTGTGGGCTATTATTGGTGCTGTTCTTTTTGGAATTCCTACGGGAATCATAGGGGCTTTGTTTGAAATTGATAGTTTAGTAGGTGTAGGTACTTCAGTGGGTGCGATGAGTTTTCTTATGTACAAAATAGAAATGGATAAAAAATCTGAAGATCAATAATAATGAACCAACATAAATATATTATCCGAGAAGCAGAGCCTCAAGAGTTTGAAAAAGTAGGAAAACTAATGGTGAAGGCATATTCCCAACTTGAGGGTTTTCCAAAGCAGGACGAACAACCTGAATACTATAAGAAGCTGGCGGCAGTGGGAGCTTGGACTGAAAAACCTAAAGTGAAGCTTTTGGTTGCTGTTTCTTCAGATGGAGCGATTTATGGAGGTGTTGTTTACTTTGGGGATATGCAGTTTTATGGTTCTGGGGGTACGGCTACACAGGAGACCAATGCGGCAGGCTTTCGGTTGTTGGCAGTTGACTCATCAGTTAGAGGGAAAGGAATTGGAAAAGTATTGACGCTGGCGTGTATACAGATGGCTAAGGACGAAGAACAGCAACAACTTATACTTCATTCTACTGAAGCTATGAAAGTGGCTTGGGGGATGTATGAAGGACTTGGTTTTAAAAGGTCAGAAGACTTGGATTTTATGCAAGGAGAGCTTCCAGTATTTGGTTTTAGACTACCTCTGAACTAATCGTTTTGTATAAAAAGAATTGCATTGAAAAATGGCTCAAGAGACGTATACTCTTGAGCCATTTGTATATTGAATTAAAACTGAGTAGTTAGTTCAGTTTAACTACTTTGACAGTGAATAATACATCAATAATCATCAATAGGATAGCCAATGCCAAGAAGTAATAATACTTGTTGTTTACAGCATCCACTTTTTTGGAGCCTCTCATTTCACCCTCAATGTTGTTGATCGCAGAGATCATTCTGTTGATATCATTGCGTTGATCACTGATTTCAAAGTATTTTCCATCAGTCATATCTGCTAGCTTCTGAAGAGATTGCTCATTCAATTGGGTAAGGACATCATTGCCATTTTTGTCACGCTTAAATCTGTAGCCGTGAGGAATCTTGCCACCTGATTCTGTTCCGACCCCTAAAGTAAATAGTTTTATGTTTTCACTTTTAATCTTGCTTAGTGCTGCATCGGTAGTTTCCCCAAAATCTTCTCCATCACTGATCAGGACAATGATTTTAGCTTGTGCCTTTGTTGGAGGTAAGCCTTCTTCTGCATCATTAAGTTTTTCTAGTGCCATCTCTAATGGAGGTGCGAAATCAGTACCTGCACTTGAGATTAAGCCGGTACTCATGGTCTCAATAAACATATTGAGCGCATTGCCATCATAGGTCAATGGACATTGCAAAAAGGCATCATTGGTAAAAACAATCAGTCCGATTCGGTCTGAGCTGAAAGACTGAATCAGGTTTTTCATCTCGAATTTCACTTTGGAAAGGCGGGATGGCTGAATGTCAGTAGCATCCATAGACTTTGACAAGTCTACACACAAGTAAATATCTTTTCCAACGGATTTTACTTCACGCTTCATTTCCCCAAAAGAAGGGCCTAACAGTGCAAAAATGAGTAGTGCAAAGTAGGTTGTACGAAGCAGGAGCTTATAAGCAACTGCATTGCCTTTACCTTTCATGGCTTTGTTTACAAACTGTACACGCATCAGGTAGCCTAGGTACAGTACTCCAAACAGGACAATCAATGTAACTTCCAGTATTCCAAAATCTCTGCCGAACGTCATCGCTTACATTTATTGATTAGTTGATTTTTGTCTATTGTGTATTTCCAAATTTATAGAATCATGTTAAGAGTCAAAATAGTATAAAAAAAAGTAAAAAAATTTCTCTTTGATTATCAGTCATGTGAATAGATTATGGCTATTTATTTAACATTTTTTTGTGAGGCGATTTGGAATAAAGAGAAAGGGGCTGCTATATTTGCATCGCAATAACGGGAACAGCAGGTTCTCGTTTGGAGAGTTGGCAGAGTGGTAATGCAGCAGCCTGCTAAGCTGTGCACGGTTTTTCGTGTCGTGGGTTCGATCCCCACACTCTCCGCAATGTTTCTTGAATATAAGTTCGGGGCGTAGCGCAGCCCGGTTAGCGCACCTGCTTTGGGAGCAGGGGGTCGCAGGTTCGAATCCTGCCGCCCCGACGAATTTATGTTTTGAAGTGTATTTCGAGTATACTTCTAAATCTTAGATCTAAGAAACTTGGTCCGGTAGCTCAACTGGATAGAGCTTCTGCCTTCTAAGCAGAAGGTTCCAGGTTCGAGTCCTGGCCGGATCACACAGTTAAAACCACTGAATCGTCAGTGGTTTTCGTTTCTTTATGAAACTTATCAAATGTATTAGTTTGGTTATTATAAAATACTACTAACTTTGCATCTGCAAAGAAGGAGAGTTGGCAGAGTGGTAATGCAGCAGCCTGCTAAGCTGTGCACGGTTTTTCGTGTCGTGGGTTCGATCCCCACACTCTCCGCAGGTAATTTTTATAATACCCAAAATTGTTCGGGGCGTAGCGCAGCCCGGTTAGCGCACCTGCTTTGGGAGCAGGGGGTCGCAGGTTCGAATCCTGCCGCCCCGACAACAACATTGGTCATTTATCCTGACTAAATTTATTAAGATATTGCTTAGGCAAAAGGGTCCGGTAGCTCAACTGGATAGAGCTTCTGCCTTCTAAGCAGAAGGTTCCAGGTTCGAGTCCTGGCCGGATCACAAACCACCAACAGAAATGTTGGTGGTTTTTTTTATGCCTCTTGTAGACCTCTCTAACACCGTAAACCCTATTTTGAAGCGCTGATTTATCTGCTAACGATTGGTATCTAGACTTTGAATGATTATCAATAGCACTATTTTTGTTTTATCGGCAGATAAAGTCATAAAATTGTGTAGCAAATGCCAATTTCAGATGATTTGCTGCTATTACAAGATTCCTATCCGTAGGAAGGAGAGATCTCTCTTATGAGATTGATAAAACTTACTGAACATATGCTGAAGAACTGTTTTAAGCTTTTATTTCTATTGTTTGGTGCATCAGCTACATATGCACAGGATGCGTTTCCGGTTATTAAAGAGGGTAAGTGGGGAGCTATTAATGCCAAGGGAGAAATGGTTATTGCTCCTAATTACAGCTTTCTGGAAGACTTTACGGCCAATAACCTAGCTGTTGCAGAAAAAGATGGAAAAGTAGGGCTAATTGATGCTTCCAATAAGGAAATTCTGCCGTTTGAATACCAAAAAATCACACTGATTGATGATAGCCATGCTGTGGTATGGAAAAATTTCCTGTGTGGTATGGTTAACCTCAAAGGGATGGTAGTTATGCCTATCTCTTATGAGGGAATCAAGCCATTTACAGACCAGACTTATGTTTTTCTCCAAAACAGAAAGTTTGGTTTGGCAGATGAGCAGGGAAATGAACTTGTACCTGCCCAATACACGATATTAAATCCGTTTGAGGAAGACAAGCAACAGGTGACAGTATTTGGAACAGAGGGGAGCCTAGGGTTACTTAATCGTGAAGGGAAAGTAGTGGTGGAGCCTGCCTTTGAAAAGATCGAACTGGATAAGAATACAGCAGTAGGTCGTAAGGGCTATACAGTAAGCTATTTTGTTTTCGGAGACAATGCTGAGTTATTGGATCATCAGGATTTCGGAAATGAAAAAATGTTTACCCGCTATAAAGAGGAGTTAATTAAAAAGGCAAGAGCTGCACAATGGAAAGATGATCCAGACCCAACCAAACCAAGATGGCAGTTTGTTGATGGACATTATGAGTTGACTGATGCTGCAGGAAGAAACTTGCTGGGAAAAGAGTTCTACTATAGAAATGAAGACAAGGAAACAGGGTTGTCCTTGGCAAGAACATCAGGAGAAGAGAATTACTCTGACCTTTATTATTTACTGGACCTGAAGAATACAAAGGTTTTATATACTAGTCCATTCAAGGATATCGTGTTGGCTGACTACAGGGACAGCGAATGGGCAAGGGCAACGGTAGATACACTTTATGATGCCCTGATATCAAAGAATGGGACAGTAAAAAGAAAGCTTAGCTACAAAGAACAGGCTTTTACAATTAATGATGCAGGTAGCTTCAATAATGGGCTTGCTTATGTGAAAAGTGGAAGTCGCTACGGCTTTATTAATAACAAAGGAGAAGTTGTCGTACCATTTATATATGAAGTGGCAAGCAACTATGAAAATGGTTATGCGATCGTTCGTAAGGAAGGAAAGTTCGGAGCAGTTGATGTAAAGGGTAAGCCAGTTATCCCATTTGTGTATGATGGAATTTCACCATTTCAGGAAGGGCTTTTCAGAGTGAAGAAAGGAGCTGGAACTTCGGGTAAGTGGGGTGCAGTTAATCTGGAAAACCAACCTGTTATCCCTTTTGAGTTTGAGTTGATAGGAGACTTTACAGAGGGTAAGGCTAATGTGAAAAAAGCAGGTCGTTGGGGCAGAATGACAAGCAAAGGCAAGATGGTTATTCCACCTTCAATACCTGTTGATTTTATGAGCAACTTCCGTAATGGCATTGCAGAACTTAGAGATGGAGTGTATACAGAAAAGCAAGGGGAACATAACGTAATACTTTACCGCAAATATGGTTACATCAAGGAAAGCGGAGAAGTGCTTTTAAAACCTGAGTACTCTAGAATTTTAGGGTTTGATGAAATATGGGAAGCTAAGGAAGGTATAGCCATGCTTTACAAGGGGGATAAGGTAGGTTATGTGAATTACCTTGGTGAAGTAGTACTTCCAGCCATGTACAATAGCATTAAGAACTATGAGCAGGTTTGGAAGCTGCACAAAGGCATAGCTCAGGCACAGAAAGACGGTAAAGTCGGGTATGTTGACTATAACGGTACGGAGGTTTTACCAATTGAATATGACTTTATATCTGATGAGTTTGAACAAGTTTGGGCAGACAGTATCGGGTTTGCAATGGCTCGAAAGGAAGGTAAGTTTGGATATATTGATTATACAGGCGATCCAGTTATTCCATTTGGGTATGATGAAATTAGTGAGATTAAGAATGGAATAGCCCTAGTAAGACAGGGTAACCTTTGGGGAGCTGTAGATTTGGAGAACAGGAAAGTGTTGGAGGTGAAGTATGACTTTGTATCCTTTTTGGAAGGTTCTGATGATAAGCTGCTGAAGGTATGGAAAATGATCCCATCTGTTTACAGTGTTAATGAAAGAGGGATGCTTTTACCTAAAAAGCAGATAAGCGACCCAAGACGTCCATACAAAAAGAATGAGAAATTCGATTACGATACACCATTTGATATAAATGGACTTGCGGTAGTTTATAAGCCAGGAGATAAGGATGAAAAAGCCATTATCAACGGTGAAGGTAAATTGATCACTAAGCTTAAGTACAAGCGCATTGGTGAATTCAGTGAAGGTGTGGCTTATGCTCAGGTACAGGATAAATCTGTGGATAAAAGGTTGTATGGCTTTATCAGTACAGAAGGTAATGAGGTAATTGCGCCGGCTTTCAATAAGGCTGAAAACTTCAGTGATGGTTTGGCAGCTGTGATGAGGAAAGGTAGATGGGGATATATCAACGAATCTGGAGGTTGGGTTATTCAGCCGCAGTTCGAAGAGGCTTTGCCTTTCCATGATGGTTATGCGGTGGTCAATGGCAATACCATTATTGATGAGGAAGGAAATATCATGGGTAGGTACAAAGGGAATGGACATATTGATGGTTTGTTTGTTTCTGATAGGGCAAAAGTTCGAGTGACAGGTGGTGCATTCCATATTCTTCCAAATGGCGTACCCGCTTACCATGAGCGTTATGATGAGGTGACTGACTTTGTTGGCGATGTGGCTTTTGTGAAAAGAGGTGAGGTTTGGGCATTGATTCGTACTTATAATGGCATTCCGAAGAAGGTGCAAATGGATAAGCGAACAATGGAAGTTTATATCCAAAAATTTGGTAAAGACCGTAAGATCAAGACTCCTTATGGAGATGTAATCAAGGATGAAGGTTTTGAGAAGATTGCAGATGGAGCTTGGAAGATGATTTATAAAGACGGAAGCTATGTAAGTGATGCTGTATTTGATTCTGTTACGAAATCGCCAACAGGCTTTGAGGTGAAGTTGTCCAGACTGAGTGGCGTGGCTACAAGTGAGGGAGAAGTAATCATTGAGCCAAAAAGTGCGGTAATCAAGGCGAGCAGTCCGGAGATCATTAAAGTAGAACAAGCAGGTAAGATTATTTACTTCAATACTAATGGTAAAGTAATCTATGAATAGGTGCTAAACAAAACGCCTGACTGCCAAAGGCGGTCAGGCGTAAAATATATAATGTAAATACTTTTTGCAGAAATATGCCATCAAATGTATTTGACTGTTTCAGTGTCTTTTACAGAACCGCATTACCAATGCTGCAATACCTGAAAATGGCATGCTTATCTGCATGTTGGCGGCAAATAAATAAAAAAAATAGCATTGAAAAACTTTTGTGACAGAAAGTTGGATAGTTATTTAAAATAAGGAAGAATCTTTAGGAAATAATCATGAAAAAAGGCTATGCTCTAAGCATAGCCTTTTGATTTATACTGCCTTATGACTCCCAAAAGAGTTATTTTTCTAGCTTGTCCCGATGCATGTTGCCAAGGTTGCCTCTCAAGAAGTTGAGAACTTTACCAACATTAGAGAGTTCCTTGTCATTAAGACGAACAATGCTGCCATATTTCATGCGCAGTTCGATTTCAAGGAAATCTGCACCATTCACAGTCTTGTATGTATCTTGCCAGTAAAGTAATTCCTTTCCTAATTCATACTGTTCCTCTGTCATAAAACGGAGTGGATACTTCACCTTCAGTATATGTTTCTTAGGAGTAATGCTCAGCGTTTTGTAAGCAAACATGATCCTCAATAAAATACCAATGGCCAGAAGGGAAAATATGCCAAGCATGATAAAGTGATACCATGCGATGCCAGCAGCCATAAGTCTGACAGTACCAAACAGCAGCATAAAAATGACCAAAATGAAGATAATCAATGCAAAAAAGGAGCTTGATTTAGGTCTGCAAGTAATCATTGATACAGATTTTTTATTTATAAGAGACTGCTGTCTCGTTCAATTAAATTTGTTTGGCAGGTACACCGAATACCGTTGCTCCTTCAGGTACATCCTGCATCACTAGAGAGCCTGGAGCTACCTGTGCACCTTTTCCGATCTTGATACCTGGAGTAATCGTCGAACCAGAACCGATTAGGGCTTCCTCTCCAATCTGAACACGAGCACCTACGACAGCGCCAGCTCCTATCTGTACAAAATCTCCCATCTCGACACTGTGCTCTACAATTGCACCAGCATTGATGATACAGTGGTTCGGAACTTTAGCATCCGCCCCAACTACAGCTTGAGCATTGACCATGTTGCCATATCCTAAAAATGCACTTTGCGCAACAGATGCATCCTTATGGATGGCATTGACAGGCATAACCTTTCTGCGGTCGTTAAGCATCTTTACAATGCTTCTGCGTTGCTTGTTGTTGTCAATAGCAACAAAAGCGTCACACTTCTTGCCTATATATTTAAGAAAGCCGTCATCATTGATGTCGCCTAGTACGCCGACTTCAGCTACTTCGGAGCCATGTAACTCACTGTCTTCATCCAAAAAACAGTAAACAAGTACATCCTGACTTTTGAAGATTTCCAATGCAGTTTTGCCGAGACCAGTTGCCCCGAAAATGATTACCGGATTGATTGTCATATTTTTTATCAATTTTAGATTGAAGACTTGAGGTGTGAGACAGGTATTGATCTAATGTCCCTTGTCTAAAGTCTTTTGTCTTTTTCAAATAAACACCTCTGAAAAACAAAAGATTGAAAATATGCGCAAAT
Source organism: Limibacter armeniacum (assembly GCF_036880985.1). Taxonomy (NCBI): domain Bacteria; kingdom Pseudomonadati; phylum Bacteroidota; class Cytophagia; order Cytophagales; family Flammeovirgaceae; genus Limibacter; species Limibacter armeniacum. Next base: position 1,917,738 of record NZ_JBAJNO010000009.1, on the reverse strand, counting down.
CAGCTACACACTTCCAATCTTTTGAATTGAAATAGATATTAGAAAGTCCAGTGTCTAGCATCTAATACCTATTCTCCTATTCTAATATGCTTTAGCAAACAATACACGTTGCTTCGAAGGTTTACCTGTTACGATACAAGTACCTTCTTCCTGCTCATTGTTGAGAGGAATACAACGGATAGTTGCTTTTGTCTCGTCTTTGATTCTTTCTTCAGTTTCACCACTACCATCCCAGTGAGCTGAAACAAAGCCACCTTTCGTATCCAGTACTTGCTTGAACTCTTCGTAAGAATCCACTTTTGTGATGTGCTCATCACGGTAAGTAAGCGCCTTATTGAAGATGTTCTCCTGAATGTCTTTCAGAAGTTGCTCTACGGTCTCAGATACATTGTCCAGCGGATAAGTAGCTTTCTCTTTTGTATCACGACGAGCGATTTCTACTGTATTGTTTTCAAGGTCACGAGCACCCATGGCAATACGAACAGGAACACCTTTCAATTCCCAGTCAGCAAACTTAAAGCCTGGTCTTAGGGTGTCTCTGTCATCGAACTTCACAGAAATTCCTTTCTTCATAAGCTCTTTTCTGATCACGCTTACTTTTTCAGCAATCATGTTCAGTTGTTCTTCACCTTTGTAGATTGGCACAATCACTACTTGGATTGGAGCCAATTGAGGAGGAAGTACCAAACCTTCGTCATCAGAGTGTGCCATGATCAAGGCTCCCATCAGACGTGTACTAACACCCCATGATGTACCCCAAACGTGTTGCAACTCATTATTCTGGTCAGCATATTTTACATCAAATGCTTTAGCGAAGTTCTGTCCTAGGAAGTGTGAAGTACCTGCCTGAAGCGCTTTACCATCTTGCATCAGTGCCTCGATACAGTAAGTTTCTTCAGCTCCTGCAAAACGCTCGTTTTCAGTCTTGATACCTCTTACAACTGGAACGCCCATAAACTCTTCAGCAAATGTTGCATATACATCCAGCATTGTTTCAGTCTCTCTGATAGCCTCGCCTCTAGTTGCGTGCGCAGTATGTCCTTCTTGCCACAGGAACTCAGCTGTACGCAGGAAGAGACGTGTACGCATCTCCCACCTTACAACGTTCGCCCATTGGTTAATTAGCAAAGGCAGGTCACGGTGCGACTGGATCCAGTTTTTGTAAGTACTCCAGATAACTGTTTCTGAGGTAGGTCTTACAATCAGTTCTTCTTCAAGCTTGGCATCCGGGTCTACTACTACGCCTGAACCATCTTCTGCATTTTTCAGTCGGTAGTGTGTAACTACTGCACATTCTTTTGCGAATCCCTCTACGTGATCAGCTTCTTTGCTCAGGTAAGATTTTGGGATGAACAAAGGGAAGTAGGCATTAGAGTGTCCTGTGTCTTTGAACATTTTATCCAATGTCTGTTGCATCTTTTCCCAGATGGCAAACCCGTATGGTTTGATCACCATACAGCCTCTTACCGCCGAGTTCTCTGCCAAGTCTGCTTTCTTGACCAGTTCATTGTACCAGGCAGAGTAGTCTTCGCTTCTTTTAGGTAGCCCTTTCGCCATGATTTTAAATGGTATTTTTTAACTCTGAATAATCAATTTTGTACTTTATTGGTTAAACAATAAAAGGCTTCTTAACTTAAGCATGTGTTCTTCCAATAAAGAATGCGGACAATCAGTTTATCCTGTTTGTCATCTAAAAAATCTTAGCATATATTTTTATATATTTGGAAGAGAAGTTTGTACTCCAACGTAACGAGTACAAATTGTGTCCGTAATAGTAAGAATAGGACCCTAATTCTTAGCTCTTTAATTTCCAAATGCAAGACTGTCTGCAAATATAACAGCTTTTTATTGATTGTTTACATTTGAGGTGGAGCTTGTAAAGAGGAGAAGAAGAAAGGTCTTCCAATAATTACATAACGAATTTCATTCAAACCTATAAATCAAATGAAAAAGTTTTTTGCCACCGTTTTAATGACAGCTTTTGTGTTGGGGGGCAATGTGGTGTTGGCACAAGAGTATGATGATATGTATTTCTTCAAGTCTGACCGTGAAGCATTGGCGCATAATGCCTCACCAGCTATGAAGCCATCCAAGCTACAAAAGCCAGCTTATCAGTCAAACGAAACTAATCAGTCTAAATACTCGAATCCTGATATTTCGGGAGAAAGCGGTAATGCTGATTATAGCTACTACGAAGAAACAACCCCAACAGGAAATTCTGTTTATCCAACAGATGCCATGGCTCAGAGTGCCTACAACTATCGCAATAACCCTTGGAGACCTAATATGTCCATGAGCATGGGTTATGGATTTGGAGGTCCTTCTTATGGTGTTGGCGCTAATTGGTCGCCATTTTGGGGTAATAGCATGATGTGGAGCCTTGGCTTGAGCTACGGTTTTGGTAGTGCATGGGGAGGTTATCCAGGTTATTATGGCATGCCTTATAGCTATGGTATGGGAGGCTTTTACGACCCGTATGACCCATTCTATAATCCTTATGATCCATTCAACAGATATGGTTATGGATATGCATACAATCCATGGTATAACCCTTGGAGGAACTCTGGGGTAGTTGTTGAGAACGTAAATGTGAGAACTGGGGAGAGACCAACCCAGAATGGCTATGTGAATGCTGCCTCGGCAAATGTGAAGTTACCTAACAGGTTCAGACAGCAAGAGACATACAACTATTCTAATGGTAATAACACAAATGCCAGAACGCGTCAGTATAACGGCAATTCACAAAACTACAACAACAGAAACTCTTCTCCTTGGAGGAACAGCAATAGCTTTAGCTCACCTGCCTCAAATAGCAGGGTTTCTTCACCAGCTTCAAGCGGTACAAGAAGTAGCTCAAATATGAGATCTTATAGAAGAAGGTAACGCAAGTTGCTTTCAGTAGTAATATGCAAACGTATTTCCGTACAGAACCTTCAAGGCATTTTCTTGAAGGTTTTGTCTTATTCGGAGTATGACAACCAGAATAAACGATACTATGCGAACTGTAACTAACTTCAAGACTTTTTGCCTGATTGCAGGAGCTTTTCTTAGCTCACATTTGCTTCAAGCCCAATCACAACCTACTGGTTATTATTTGGATGCCCTTAGGTATTCAAGAACCTCAATTACAGGATCTGCCCGCATGCAATCTATGGGTGGTGTTGGGGTTGCATTAGGTGGGGATATCAGTAATGCGTTTACCAATCCGGCAGGTTTGGGATTTAACAGGAAATCTGAATACCACTTTGCACCCTCATTATACTTTGCAAATACCGATGCTTCTGGAAACGGGGTCAGTGGTTCTGAGAGTCAAACCAAATTCAACTTCCCATTACTGGGCGTAATTTTCAGTAAGGCTAAAGGCGGACCGCAAACATGGAAGGGAGGATCATTTGCTATAGCCTACACTAGGTTGAATGATTTTAATGGCAAAACCTTTTACGAAGGAGATGGTACTAACCAAACCTCAATGGTTGACTATTTTAATGAGACTGCTCAAGGGCTTCCGTTAGGCTTTTTGGAAGATGAAAAGCAGTTTAGCTCAACTATAATAGGTTCGTTGGGGTATAGTGCTGAGTTTTTGAGAGTAACCAAGCCTAATGCATCTGAGGATACTCCTCAAAGTCTTTATACTCTGATTTTTTCCTCACCTGACAGTAGGGATGGACAAGTGTCAACGTCTGGTGCACAGCAGGAGTTTAGTTTTGCCTATGGTGCCAACTTTGGTGACCGTGTTTATGTGGGGGCAAAGCTAGGAATCCAGACATTCCGTTATGACAAAGACCAGTATAATTTTGAAGGGCGAAATGGATCGGGAGACCTTCAGCAACTCAATTTCTCGGAAAGATTCAGAACGGATGGAACTGGATTTAATGGTTCGATAGGAGCTATTTTTAGAGCGCATGATTATTTGAGGGTAGGACTTGTTTACACACTTCCGACTTATTATAACGTTACGGATATCTATTCTGCCAGCCTTTCGGCAGATTATAATAACTTGAACTTTGATGAACAGGCATATTTTCAGTTTATAGTCGACAGTGGTGTTTCTGACCCTCCAAATCCTGCTGATGGTGATCCTAATGTATCCATCAATGGTGAGCGAACAGCATTCCATGAAGCTATAGAGACACAGTTTAATATGCGTACTCCTTATAAGTTGGCGGCAGGGCTTACGGGCTTTTTAGGTAAAAGAGGGTTACTCTCTGCTGATTTCGAATATGTAGCCTACAATACAGCAAAACTTAAAAAGGCAGAAGAGTATGTGTCAAGTTTTGATCAGGTATTTCCACTTGATGTAACAGGAGATAATGAAATTCTATCAAATGAATATAGAGGTGTTGTAAACATCAATATCGGTACAGAGCTTCGTTTTGGTCAGTGGTATGCAAGAGGAGGTTATGCTTTGAAGCCTGACCCTCGCAAAAAAGATTTGCAGACCATCAAGGAGTTTAACTTTGAATGGGATCAGATTGAAAACCCTGATGTGCCAATGGTGATAGAACGCTCTACAAAGTCCAATGCACAGTTTATTACATTTGGTGGAGGTTTTAGGAATCAACGGTTTTTTGCTGATTTAGCCATTGTTGTCCAAAGCCAACCAACTTATTTGGTTCCTTACCAACTGGATGTTCGATTCCCAAATAATTTTCTGGACCCTAACCTAGACAATTATCAGCAGCAGTTGGATCGGGTTGGAGAAGACACAGAAATAGTGATACACCCAACCATAAAAGTAGACGAGTCCAATATAAGAGCGATGTTGAGTATTGGTACTTATTTCTAAAAAACAGTATAAAGAAAGGTTGTATAGTTGGTGATAAAGCCATTATGCAACCTTTGAACTTTCATAAAATATCAACTTTAAGTTTTTCAACTACCATATCAGTATGGAAACAATTAAGAAGAAAATCATTAACGACCCTGTTTATGGTTTTGTGAGTATAAAGTCAGAGATTTTCCATGACCTTATTCAGCACCCTTGGTTTCAACGCCTCGGAAGAATTAAACAGCTAGGGCTAAGCAGCATGGTTTACCCGGGTGCTATACATACGCGCTTCAGTCACGCTTTGGGGGCAATGCACCTGATGTCGATGGCAATGGATGCATTGAAAAACAAAGGACATAAAATTCCGAAACATGAGCGTGAAGCTGCCATGATCTCAATCTTGTTACATGATTTGGGACATGGTCCATTTTCGCATGCACTGGAGTTTGCATTGATGGATGGTGTACATCATGAAGAGTTGTCCATATTGATGATGGAAAAGCTTAATGAGGAGTTTGATGGACAGCTTTCAACTGCTATTAAGATTTTTAAGAATACTTATAAGGTGAAGTTTCTGCACCAGTTGGTGTCAAGCCAGTTGGATATGGATAGGATGGACTACCTGCAACGGGATTGTTTTTTTACTGGGGTAATAGAAGGAAGTATCGGTACAGATAGGATTATCCGAATGCTGGATGTAGTGGATGACCGGATTGTTGTGGAAGAGAAAGGGATTTACAGTATTGAAAACTTTCTGAATGCCAGAAGACTTATGTATTGGCAAGTGTATTTGCATAAGACAGCTGTTGGTGCAGAACAGATGTTGATTCAGCTAATCAGAAGGGCTAAGACATTGGCTAAAAGAGGTGAGAAGCTAATGGCTACACCTGCTTTGGAAACTTTTCTTTACCAAAGTATCTCGTTGGATGACTTCAGGAAGAATCCAGAATTGATTGACCAATTTGCCGCATTGGACGATCATGATATTATGGCGGGTGTCAAATGGTGGAGTCAGAGTGAAGATAGGGTATTGAAAGAGTTGAGTAATAGGTTACTTAACAGAAACCTGTTTAAGGTGCGTATCTCAGATCAGCCATTTTCAGATACTGAAGTAGAAGAAATAAGAAGCTTGCTCAAGAAAGACTTTGGCTATAGTGATGAGGAGTTATCTTTTGTTTGTGTAACAGGAACTGTTAGTAATGCAGCTTATGTACCGAACTATGAAAATATCAATATCAAAACCAAAGCTGGTGATATCATTGATATAGCTCAAGCATCAGACCTTCCAAATATTGATGCTTTGAGTAAAGTGGTGAAAAAGCATTACCTATGTCATCCCAAGTTAAGTTAGTAACATACTGCGTAACGGTTTTTTTGACTTTGATAAATCCACTTTATGTCTACACATCGTATGATGTACAGTAGAGTTGTTTTTATTGTGAATAACCTGACAAGTAATTGGATATTTCTACTTTATACGTGGATATAATCCAATTGCTTCTTATTTTTATAATAAGCTTAATAAACTAAATCCCAATAACTAGATGAATACCTCTTCTCAAACTGCTGTTGCTGAAAAGGCCATACAGAGTGAACGAATCTATTGGCCTCAGGTAATAGCACTTCTGCTATTAGATATATCGGTGATCATTTCATGGATTGCTTACCATGAGTATCAACCACAAGTCCTTTATGTTTTTGGCTTTGCAGAATACAGCTTGCCTTTTACGGTGTGGCAGGGTATTCTGGTGGTAGGTACACCCGCACTTGCAGGTTGGCTAGCTGACCATCAGTTGAAAAAATATGGTAAGAGACTGCCGATTATTAATATCGGGATCAACGTAGTGGCTATGATTTTTATGGCTGTAGCCCTGACTGTTTTCTTTCAGCCTCAAGGTTGGATAAGATGGTTTGTACCTGTGTTTATTACAGGATGGTTGATCAGTATGAACATATTTAGAAGTCCTGCCATTTCGTTGATCGAACGGTTTGTCCCACAAAGATTGTTGCCCGCTGTGTTGGCTTTGTTTGTGCTGACATTTGACGTAGCATATTCATTGGAGCCAATCATTGTGGATATACTAAGCTTTTTAGGAGGTCCTATAACTTTTGCGGTTGGAGGGATTTTGATATACACTTCAGGGGCATACCTGCAACGCTCTTTCAAGAAAGTGTCTGATGATAAGCTAGGCATTGGTTTTGACAATAATACTAACTCAGGGAGTTCTAGGTTTTGGGTTGTTGTAGTAGTGAGTGTTGTATTAGGTATCTATACGACAGTAATTTTTAAGTTTTTACCAACAATCTACAACAATGTATTCCAATTTGGGGAAGCTTGGTTGAATGGCAAATTTATTGGTAGTGGTATCGTAATAGCATCGGCTTTGCTTTCGGTTATTATTGGCAAGTATATCAATAAGAAGAATATTGTTACAATCGCTGTAATCGGTGCTAATGGTTGTGCGTTGATCTTTGCTGCCATTATCTTGATTCAAGATCCAATAGCCTTAATGGTTTTAGGAAGTTTACTGGTCATATTTTTTGCTTTACTTTCTGTTACAGCCTTGCCATTGGCTTTGTATGAACTAAGTTCTGGGCAGACAATCTTCGGTATTGGTCTGTTTTATGGCTTGTCGGAGTTTGCCGACCAGGGTTATGCAGTATTATTGGAAATTTTTCCTCAATAAATAAGAAAAGCCCCAAGCAAGAAAAGTTGCTTGGGGCTTTTGATTTTTATACACAGTCACAGGCAAAGTAATCATTGGAATAGTAAGGAGATATGTCTCCATCTACACTGTATATCTGTTCCAATTGGATTTTGGACCCAGACTCCAACGCTAAATATTTTACATCCCCTTCTGGAGACACGTTTTTGATAGAATCTGTGAGGCTTATTCGGTTATTATTTTCATCAAAATAGATAATGTGGTTTAATGGTTGTTGAGTAGCTTCAAACATCAGGATATGTTCATAGCTGGACGAATGATGACGATTACTTTTCATTGCTATATAACTTTAAGGTGATTTTTGTAATGACCAAGAAACAGGGGAGTTGCTTTTCCTGTTACAGAGGTAAAAGTATTGAAGCGTAAGGGTTACTTACTAACCAATTTTTCCTTAAGTGTTGACAATTCATCCTACATGTCTTTGGAGGAGTTGAAATATACCTGTTATCAGGGTTGAAGGTCAGTAGCTTAAGGATTTATTGTTTGTTTATAGAGGGTGAAATAGTATCTTTGTGAGATTTTTTGTTGATCCTTAGATATAAAGGGTGACACATTTTGATATCACAACCGCTGTTTTGTTGTGATCTGTGTATTTGGTTCTGAAATAAAAATGGAAATAAGCGTAAAACAAATCGCCCAGATTCTGGGAGGAAGAGTTGTGGGGGATGACTCTGCGATGATTAATACTGTTGCCAAGATTCAGGAGGGTGGTCAAGGTGCCATTTCTTTTTTGGCTAACATGAAATACGAAGAGTTCATTTATACGACTGAAGTTTCCGCTGTGCTGGTAAGTGAAGGGTTTGAGCCTAAAAAGGAAGTTAAAGCCGCACTAATTTATACAGAAGATGCCTATTCGGCTTTTACAGCACTACTGACTGAGTATCAGCGCATGATGAGCTTCAGGAAGCAAGGAAGAGAGCAACCATCTTTTATTCATGATTCAGCTCAGGTTGGCGAAGGAGAGTATATTGGAGCTTTCGCTTATATCGGAGAGAATGTGAAGATTGGAAGCAACGTAAAAATCTATCCACATGTTTACATTGGCGACAATGTAGAGATTGGTGATAATGTTATCCTGTATGCTGGAGTGAAGGTATATGCTGATTGTAAAATTGGTAGTTACTGTACCCTACAGGGGGGGGCTGTGATTGGTTCTGATGGATTTGGTTTTGCGCCACAGTCTGATGGGACTTACAAGACAATCCCTCAGATTGGTAATGTGATTTTGGAAGATCATGTAGATATCGGAGCAAATACAGTAGTCGATTGTGCTACAATGGGCTCGACTGTTATTAAGCAAGGGGCTAAACTGGATAACCTGATTCAGGTAGCTCATAATGCAGTGGTTGGTAAAAATACGGTTATTGCTTCTCAAGCTGGTATATCTGGTTCAACAGAGGTAGGGGATAACTGTATGTTGGGAGGTCAAGTAGGTTTGGCTGGACACATTAAAGTTGCTGATAGAACCATGATAGCTGCGCAGTCAGGTATCGCACAGTCTGTGAAAGAACCAGGTACTAAAATTATGGGTTCTCCTGCCATTCCATCAGGTGAGCATATTAAAGCCTTTATGGTTTACCGCAAATTACCTGATCTTCAGCGTAAAGTTGCGGAATTAGAAAGAAAGTTATTGGCTGATAGCTAATTAAAATTGTCCTAATTTATATTTCAATTGTCCTTGTTAGAAGGCTTTGTTTTATCTCTGATAGACTAGAAATTTTTTCTCTTTAGATATGATGTATACTAAGCAACATACAATTCAAAAGAGTGTCACTGTAACAGGTGTGGGTATCCATACAGGTGAGCAGGCGACTATGACTTTTGTGCCGGCTCCTCCAAACCACGGTTACAAGTTTCAGCGTGTTGATTTGGAAGGTCAGCCAACCGTAGACGCTGACGTAGATAATGTTGTTGATTTGTCAAGAGGCACAACAATTGAGCAAGATGGTGCGAAAATCTATACGGTTGAGCATACTTTGGCTGCTTTGGTGGGCTTACAGATTGATAACTGCCTAATTCAGATGACTGGACCTGAGCCTCCAATTATGGATGGTAGCTCAATCAAGTTCGTAGAAGCACTTATGGAAGCAGGTTTGGAAGAACAACCAGCTTTGAGAAACTTCTTTGAAGTTCCTGAAGGTGTTTTCTACAAGGAAGAAGATAGAAAAGTTGAGATTGCAGCACTGCCTTTAGACGATTACCGTGTGACGGTAATGGTGGATTATAATTCACCTGTTTTGGGTAGCCAGCACGCAACATTGAATGATATAGAGGAGTTTGCAACTGAGATTGCAAGCTGCCGTACTTTCTGTTTCTTGCATGAAGTGGAAATGCTGAGAAAGGCTAACCTGATTAAAGGTGGTAATTTCAGCAATGCAATTGTAGTAGTTGATCAGGTGATCTCTGAAAGCGAACTGGCAGAGCTGGCAAAGCTGTTTGACTTGCCAAGTGTTGAAGTGAAAGAGGAAGGTATCCTGAATAACGTTGAGTTGAGATTTACCAACGAACCTGCCCGTCACAAGCTTTTGGATGTGATTGGTGATCTGGCTTTGGTAGGTCGTCCAATTAAGGCACAGATTTTGGCTGCAAGACCAGGACATGCTGCAAACGTAGCATTTGGAAGAAAGCTGAAAAAGCTGATGCTGAAGTCTGAGCGAAATAATGTACCTGAGTATAACCCTAAGGCGCCATCATTATATGATGTAAATGACCTTAATAACTTGCTACCTCACCGTTACCCATTCAAATTGGTAGATAAAGTAACTGAGCTTACAGATACTTTTGTAGTAGGTATCAAGAATGTGACAGTAAACGAAGAGTTTTTCAATGGTCACTTCCCAGGTAACCCTGTAATGCCAGGAGTTCTTCAAGTAGAAGCTATGGCTCAAACAGGAGGAGTATTGGTGATGAACACTGTGGATAACCCTCAGGAATACTGGAGTTACTTTATCGGGATTGATGACTGTAAATTCAGGAGAATGGTAGTGCCAGGTGATACACTGATTATGAAGTGTGAGTTGATGGCACCAATACGTAGAGGTATCGCCAAAATGAAAGGACAAGCTTTTGTAGGTGATAAACTCGTTTGTGAAGCAACAATGACAGCAAGCCTTGTAAAAAAAGAGGTAGCTGAATAGTTATAATTCTTAAATGAAAATGCAAAAGGTTGTGAAATACAGTCTTTTGCATTTTTGTAAATGATTAAACTGGACTAATAAATTCACAGATTTACAGAACTTTGAGTGCTGTTTGGATTGCATTGAGCAATTATATGGTCGGTCTTGTAAGTCTCTTAATTCGGTATAATAAAGGTGGTAATGGATTATCCTCTAACGAATATACACCCTGATGCCAAGATAGGGGAAGGCGTAGTGATTGAACCGTTTACAACAATCCGTGGGAATGTAGAAATTGGCGAAGGCTCTTGGATTGGTCCCAATGTGACTATCATGGAAGGGGCTCGAATTGGTAAAAACTGTAAAATTTTCCCAGGTGCTGTTATCTCAGCAGTTCCGCAAGACCTTAAGTTTGAGGGAGAAGATACAACAGTAGTAATTGGAGATAACACTATTATCAGAGAGTGCGTAACGATTAATCGTGGTACATCAGATAAGTGGGAAACCCGTATAGGGAACAATTGCTTACTAATGGCATACGTTCACATCGCTCACGATTGTCAGATTGGAGACTACTGTATTTTCTCTAATGGAGTTCAAATGGCTGGACACGTAGAAGTAGGAGATAATGTGGTAGTAGGTGGTACAACTGCTATTCACCAGTTTGTGAAAATCGGAACCCATGCATTTGTAGCAGGAGGTTCTTTGGTGAGTAAAGACGTTCCTCCATTTATCAAAGCTGGTCGTGAACCGCTTCGTTATTGTGGTATTAACTCAGTAGGATTGAAACGTAGAGGTTTTGACAATGATACAATCCATGAAATCCATGAGATATACCGAAACCTTTACAACAAAGGAGTCAACCTTTCTGTCGCTGTTAAAATGGTAGAAGAGGAAATGGCTCAGACGGATGCTAGAGAGGAAGTTTTGACATTCCTCAAGAATTCGGATAGAGGCGTTGTCAAAGGATATTAAGGAATATTAGTATTAAGTGAAAAGCGGAGATTGGTGATTGTCTCTGCTTTTTTCTTTTTTGTATAAAGACAATTTATATTTCGTTCGTTATCAATCTATTTTGTTCTAATAAGAGATTAGGTTATCCTTATTATAGAAATAGTTTACATAAGGCTACCAATGAAGATCAAAGCTGAAGGACTAGGGAAAAAATTTGTACGAGATTGGATTTTTAGAAACGTAGACCTTGAGCTGGAAATAGGTAGGAAGTATGCTATAACTGGAGGTAACGGAAGTGGCAAAACCACCTTATTGAAGACTTTGGCAGGGGTGATGCCCCAAACAGAAGGAACACTGTTATATGAGGCTGAAGGTAGGCAGGTCAGTGCAGACCATATTTACAGCCACCTAACAATTGCAGGGCCTTATACTGAAGTGATAGAAGAGTTTACACTTACCGAGTTACTAGACTTTTATCAAAACTTCAAGCCATTGAGTAAAAGTACTGGCGAGATTATTGATCTGTTAGGTTATCAGCGTTCTAAAGATAAGATGATCAGAGACTTCTCCTCTGGGATGAAGCAAAAGCTAAAACTAGCATTAACTTTTTATAGTCAAGGTGAAATTATCATGTTGGATGAACCAACTTCAAACCTTGATCACCAAAATATAGAGTGGTATTTGGCCATTGCGACACAGCCAATGCCTGATAAGTTGGTCCTAATTTGTTCCAACCAACCTTACGAATATGAATTTTGTAATGAAATTATTTCTGTAAATAATTATAAAAGATAGATAAGTCCATATATTTACAGAATTAAGTAGGTGTCCCGTTAGTTAATCATCAATCCAATTTCTAATTTTTTATTCAATTATGAACAAGAAAACTTTAAGATTTCTAGCTTTCTTACTTTCTATGTCAATGGTATTCACTTTCGGGTGTGGAGACGATAGTGATGATCCAGATCCAGTAGTAGTGACTTACGCTTTGGCGAATGCAAACCCTTCAACACCGACATCTAACCCTGACTTTACTTTGACAGTATCGTATGATAATGATTCATACTCTAGTGGTACTGTTGTTGTTTCAGGACATAATAGTGATGTATACCCTATGCCTACAGGCTTTGGTAGCGGTGCTGTAAGCAAAGCAGATAAAGTATTTGGTGATGTTGAGTTCGAAACAGTTTCAACGTCTGCAGGTACTGTTCAACTTATTTGGACTAAAAAAGCAGATACTTCTGCTAGTGCAAGAGTTGCAGAAACAGATACTCAATATAGCTATACTTTCTCAGCACAATAAGACTGTAAGAATTTATACAAAAGCCTTTGCTTTAATTAGCAAAGGCTTTTTTTATGCTTCTTCGGGAAGTACAGGTAACTGTAAATGGTACTTTATTGAAAAAAGCCTGATACAGATGATTGTGAAAACAGTAAGGCAGGTATTCAACACATTGTTGATTTCGAAGTGATTTAATATTAAGTAGAGGATACCTCCAACGAAGCATGCTGTTGCATAAATCTCTTTTCTGAAGATTAAAGGGATTTCATTGCACAGTGTATCTCTAATAGCTCCACCCATTACAGCTGTAAATGTTCCCATTACTACTGCTACTCCAGGTAAAATACCATAGTTGAGGGCCTTTTCTAGTCCCATCACTGTGAATACACCAATACCAACTGTATCAAATAAGAAAAGTGTCTTTCGAAGCTTACTTACAGTTTTCCTGAAAGCAAATGTGAATGCTGTTGCTGCTGATATAACGATCAGGTAGTTATAGTCTGAAGCCCATGCAACAGGGTGTGCACCAAGAATAAGATCCCGAAGGGTACCTCCTCCAACTCCTGTGACGGCGGCCATCATTAAAGCTCCAAAGATATCAAGCCTTTTATTGGCAGCGGCTAAAGTACCACTAATGGCAAAGGCAAATGTTCCAATTAAATCAAGTATATATAGCACTTCCTTTTTTTTGGGTGCCAATATACTAAGCTAATATTTAGTTAGCATGCAAATGCCTACTCTCTGTCAAAAGCTTTCCAGATTTTTAAGGCTAACCTGTTGTAAAGTTTATTGTCCTTTTTTGTGCCTGATATCACAGATATCTTAGTGCCGAGATCTTCTTTTTCTAATACAACCATAACCTTGTTGTGAGTCAGAATTACTTTATCTGATGCAGCATAGGTCGTTGTAAAAATAAGGTTCTCGTTGATAATCACTTTTGTTACGATGCTTTGTGCATCTGTAAGTGCCTCGTCCGAAAAGACATCCGTTCTGTTGTCTGGAGTGGATACCGTGTCTTTCGAAGATACTATAGAAGTCGTGTTAGAGTCAGTTGAGGCAAATGCCTGTAGTGTTGATAGGCATATTAGAAATGTTGCCAATTTTTTCATAGTGGTAAAAGCTAATTGTTTCCACTACTAGTACAATTTGAAATTCCACAACCCTACTCAACTTATTGATTATGATGTGATTGATTGTTAATCACTTAAGACTTCCTGTAATATGGCTAAAGACTTTACAGTACCAAAGTTATGCATATGCAATTGAAAGTATTTTAATAGATAGTCTAGTATAGTAGACCGGGTTTTATGATTGAGTGGGATGGCTGCTGTATAGGAACTGTCTAATAGCATATTAATGGCTCCTTCTATCTGTTTGTCTTCAGTACGAACAGCTTGAAGTTGTTCAATCATCTCAGAAGCCTTACTAAACCCAAATCCCATATGTAAAGGTAATTTTAGTAAGAACTGTAAATGGAAATTTGAAAAATGTGCCTCAATTTGATCAAAAGCAATTAAGCTTTGCTCCAAGAAAGTAAAGAGCGCATCATTGCTTTCTTCCTCTTTTAATAGTTTCGACAGGACTTCCGTTAAAAAGATGAGTATGGTAGACTTGTATATGTTGGATTGGAAGCTGAAGAATGGGCGACTTATTCGGGCATCAGCTACCTTTTGGATTTCGGTATTGCCTCGTTCATAAACCTCCATGTCCAATAAGGTTAATGGTCGATACAAAGCAGCTTTATTGTTTTTACTTTTACTGCTTCTTACCCCATGGATTATGTAAGAGCGAAGACCTAGTGCTTCAGTATATATTCTAACAATGATAGAAGACTCTTTGTACTTGATAGAGCCTAACACAATTCCTTTCGTTTTTATTAGCATCGTTCTACAGTTTGGGTCTGCAATATAGAACTTCAATTATTTTGAACTGAATAGTGAATGGCCCTATTTCAAAATATAGTGAACAAAAAAGGCCTGATGAATTTAATATTCACCAGGCCTATGGGAGTTAATATTTTAAGATCAAAAAGATGAGTTAAAAAAGTAGTTCTGAAAAAATCAGTTTGTTCATTAGTCCAAAAATTCTTTTCCCACTTCAAATATGGGGGAATGAGTTAAAAAATGCAAAAAATGATGAATAAATTTATATAAATGTATCTTATATATAATTCAACCTAGAAAAAAATTGTAGAGTATGGTGACTTGAAGAAGTCTGAGTGAAAATTTATTCGATTTTTTTTCGGTAAATAAAAAGTTGATGGATAGTGCTTTATAAGATTTGAGTGAGAAGTGTTAGGGAAAATGTTTGAATGGTGTTTGGGAATTACAATTTAACCCCTTAATATTGCACTCGCTTTCAGGGATAGAATAGCAAAACAAAAACGGGCGTAGCTCAGCTGGTAGAGCGGCGGTCTCCAAAACCGTAGGTCGTGAGTTCGAATCTTACCGCCCGTGCAACAAGGAATTCCCCGTAGGAAACTACGGGGTTTTTTCTTGCAGTAAACATTGGTTTACTTTAGTGTAAGTAATGGCAAAGGAAGTTAATAGATTGGGTTAAAGGAGATTAACTAAAATAATTTCTAGAACTATTTGATTATCATAGTTAACTTTCTACCTTTGCATCTCGAATTTCAAGTAGATGTGTTTTTTGTAAGAAAAAATACCTATACTTGCTTCGTATACTGTACACGGGCGTAGCTCAGCTGGTAGAGCGGCGGTCTCCAAAACCGTAGGTCGTGAGTTCGAATCTTACCGCCCGTGCATTAGTTTACAGGATATCTGGTTTTTTAACCTGGCATAAGTAGAGGCTTTAGAAACGAAAAGCTTCTTTTTTATGTCCATAAAACTTACACGACACATGAATAAATTTGTTCAATTTCTGAGAGAATCTTATACAGAGATGACAGAGAACGTAACGTGGTCATCTTTTAGTGAATTGCAGCAGAGCTCAATTTTGGTGCTTGTATCTTCCCTGATCTTCGCTTTGGTGATTGGTCTTGCTGATACAGCATTCAATGAAAGCCTGTCAGCTTTTTACAATTCTTTCAAGTTTTAATTTAGTTGCGCCTCCAAAAATAATATAGTCGAATGAGTGGTCTGAATTGGTATGTAGTCAGAGCCGTAAGTGGACAAGAGAAGAAAGTGAAAGAATACCTTGTAAAAGAGGTAGAGAATCAAGGCATGGGTGCCTTTATCACGGATGTGTTTGTCCCAACTGAACGTGTTTACCAAACACGAAAGCAGCGCGATGGCAAAACCAAAAAAGTTGAAGTAGAACGTATCTCACTTCCAGGCTACGTAATTGTTCGTGCTGATTTATCTAATGGTGAGGCATTGCACATGATCAAAAACGTTTCAGGTGTCATAGGCTTTCTGAATGCGGACACAAAAGACCCATCAGTGCTTCCAAAGCCTATGCGAGAGTCTGAGATCAACCGTCTATTAAATATCAATGAGCAGGACGAGGAAGAAGTGAAACACGATGTTTCCTTCGTTGTTGGCGAATCGGTGAAAGTAATGGACGGACCATTCAGCGGTTTCACAGGAACTGTTGAAGAGGTACATGACGAGAAGAAAAAACTGAACGTCATGGTGAAGATCTTCGGGCGTAACGCACCAGTGGAACTTGATTATAAACAAGTAGAAAAAGTAGATTAAGAAAATGGCTAAGCAAATAGCGGGTTATCTGAAGCTACAGATTAAAGGTGGAGCAGCTAATCCTTCGCCTCCTGTAGGTCCTGCGCTGGGTTCTAAGGGTCTGAACATTATGGACTTCTGTAAGCAGTTCAATGCCAGAACTCAGGACAAAGCAGGCAAACTGCTGCCAGTATTGATTACGATCTACGCCGACAAGTCGTTCGACTTCGTAATCAAAACTCCTCCGGCAGCCAACATGCTGATGGAAGCGGCAAAAGCAAAGAAAGGTTCTTCTGCGCCAAACCGTGACAAAGTAGCATCAGTTACTTGGGATCAAGTAAAAGAGATTGCCGAAACTAAAATGCCTGACCTAAACTGCTTTACTGTTGAGTCTGCCATGAGAATGGTAGCAGGTACTGCAAGGTCTATGGGTATCACTGTTTCAGGTCAAGCTCCTTGGGAAGCATAATTTTTCACAAGAAGTATTAAGAAAACATGGCACTGACAAAGAAATATAAAGAAGCCTTGTCTAAATACGACGGCAACAAAGCTTATACCCTTGAGGAGGCTTGCGCGCTTGTGAAAGAGCTGTCTTTCGAGAAATTCGACGCTTCTGTTGATATTGACGTAAGACTGGGTGTAGACCCACGTAAAGCTGACCAAATGGTAAGAGGTGTAGTATCTCTGCCACACGGTGTAGGTAAAGAAGTAAGAGTACTAGCACTAGTTACTCCTGATAAAGAAGAAGAAGCGAAAGCTGCAGGTGCAGATTACGTAGGTCTTGACGACATGATCAAAAAGATCGAAGGCGGATGGACTGACATCGACGTAATCATCACTATGCCAACGGTAATGGCCAAAGTAGGTCGTCTTGGTAGAGTATTGGGTCCTCGTGGTCTGATGCCTAACCCTAAGGCGGGTACTGTAACCCTTGAAGTAGGCAAAGCGGTACAAGAAGTAAAAGCTGGTAAGATTGACTTCAAAGTTGATAAAACTGGTATCATCCACACTTCAACTGGTAAAGTTTCTTTCGAGGCAAACATGCTGAAAGAAAACATTGAAGAGCTGGTAGGTACAATCAACAGACTGAAGCCATCAGCAGCTAAGGGTACTTATTTCAAGAGTATTACGATCTCTTCAACTATGGGCCCTGGTATTAATGTTGACAAAGGTTCAATCCAAGGTATTTAATCATGACTAAACAAGAAAAGTTTGAACTTGTCGAGGAACTGAGCCAAAAGTTAGCTGCAACTGATTACTTCTATATCGTTGATGCTGCATCAATGACCGTTGAAGAAGTAAACAAGTTCAGACAGGCTTGTTTCGACAAGGGTATCGAATACAGAGTAGTTAAAAATAAACTGATCGAGAAAGCCCTGGGTACACTGGAGGCTGACTACAGTGAGTTCACTGATAAAGCTGTACTGAAAGGTATGTCTGGTATCATGTTCTCTCCAGAGTCTGGATCAGCACCTGCTAAAGCTCTGAAGGAATTCAGAAAAGGCATGGGTAAAGATAGACAAATCCCTGTATTGAAGGGTGCGTCAGTTGACTCAGCACTTTACGTAGGTGATAACACCCTTGAAGCACTGACTTCAATCAAATCGAAAGCGGAGCTTATCGGCGACGTTATTGGTTTGCTTCAGTCACCAGCGAAGAACGTTATTTCTGCGCTGTCTTCAAGTGGCCAAACTATCTCTGGCATCCTGAAAACTCTAGAAGAAAGAGGAGAGTAAGGAAGCTCTTAAGTTACCAACTGGTAGCTTAACCCTTAAAGTCTTGCTTTTTGCAAGCACCGGAAGTAGAATGTTACGCTAAGAGTCAATGAGATACCTCTCTGACTTGAGGTTGCTTCCATATATATATTTACACTTATTATTTGGAAAAAAACTTTTAAAAGTCTTTTAAAAATGGCAGATCTGAAACAATTCGCAGAGCAACTGGTAAACCTGACAGTTAAAGAAGTACAAGAACTGGCGGAAATCCTTAAAGAAGAGTATGGTATCGAGCCTGCAGCTGCTGCTGCTCCAGTAATGGTAGCTGGTGCTGCTGACGGTGCTGCTGCTGCTGAGGAGAAAACTGAATTCGACGTAGTTTTGAAATCAGTAGGTGACCAAAAGCTGAAAGTTGTTAAAGCACTGAAAGAAAGCGCTGGTCTTGGACTGAAAGAAGCAAAAGAACTTGCTGACTCTGCTCCAGCTCCAGTAAAAGAAGGTGTTTCTAAAGACGAAGCTGAAGCTCTGAAGAAAGCACTGGAAGAGCAAGGTGCTGTTATCGAACTGAAGTAATTTCTATTTCGATATATACAGAAAGGCAAGCCATTTGGCTTGCCTTTTTTTATGCCCTGATACGAACAAAGTTGTATATTGGCATAACATTAGGCATGTCTATTGCACAAGTCTTGATTCACTAATTACTAATTAAAAAACTTTTTATTATGGCTCCTGAACAAATAGCAGTAATTGCAGTAGCAGCTGTTTTAGGAATATTTATTTTGGTTAAAGTAGCCAAAATGATCATGAAGCTGGTATTGCTGGCATTGGTAGTGGCTGTTGGATACCTAATGTTCCAAGAGTTTGCCCCTACTGAGTTTGAAAAAGCAACCATGAAGATTGAGAAGTCAATTGACAAGGTTGGTGATAAGTTAAAAGACAAGCTAAAGCACTAGTCGAGAAAGAAGGAAGTCAAGGTAATGGCTTCCTTTTTTGTTGATAGAAGCCTAATAAAAGAGATATTTGGTGTTGATAACTACCTCTGAATTTTTAGTAGAAAAAAAGCCACTCCCTAGAGAGTGGCTATATATTTTGTATGGACACAGATGATTAGTATCTGTATTCGTCATTTTTGAATGGACCTTCAACAGGTACACCGATATAGTCAGCCTGTTCTTTAGTCAATACTTCAAGGTCAACACCAACCTTAGCAAGGTGCAGCATTGCAACTTTTTCGTCAAGGTGTTTAGGAAGTGTATAAACCTTGTTTTCGTACTGGTCATTACGCAACCACAGCTCGATTTGAGCAAGTGTTTGGTTAGTGAAAGAGTTAGACATCACAAATGAAGGGTGTCCTGTCGCACAGCCAAGGTTTACCAGACGACCTTCTGCCAATATAATCACATCGTGACCGTTTACAGTGAATTTATCAACCTGAGGCTTGATATTCACTTTAGAGTCGCCGTGGTTTTTGATAAGCCAAGCCATATCGATTTCATTGTCAAAGTGACCGATGTTACAAACGATCGCTTTGTCTTTCATGTTCTCAAAGTGGCGGCCAATGATGATATCCTTGTTACCAGTAGCTGTTACAACAATATCAGCTTCTTTTACAGCATCATCCATTTTCTTTACTTCGTAACCTTCCATGGCAGCCTGAAGCGCACAGATCGGGTCAATTTCAGTAACGATAACTCTAGCACCTGCACCTCTCAGTGAAGCAGCAGAACCTTTACCAACATCACCAAAACCAGCAACTACAGCCACTTTACCAGCAAGCATAACATCAGTAGCACGACGGATACCGTCTACCAATGATTCACGGCAACCATACTTGTTGTCAAACTTGGATTTGGTAACCGAGTCATTAATGTTAATAGCAGGAATTGGAAGTGTTCCTTTTCTTTCTCTTTCGATCAGGCGAAGAACACCAGTAGTTGTCTCTTCAGAGATACCTTTGATGTCTTTTACCAACTCAGGGTAACGGTCAAGTACCATATTAGTAAGGTCACCACCGTCATCAAGGATCATGTTCAAAGGCTTGCCACCTTCAAAAGCGAAAAGCGTTTGTTCGATACACCAGTCAAACTCCTCATCAGTTAATCCTTTCCATGCAAATACAGGAACATTTGCAGCAGCAATAGCAGCAGCAGCATGGTCCTGTGTTGAGAAAATATTACAAGAAGACCAGGTAACTTCAGCTCCCAGATCCACAAGTGTTTCAATCAGTACGGCAGTTTGGATTGTCATGTGCAGACAGCCAGCGATTCTAGCCCCTTTTAGCGGCTGTTCTGCTTTGTATTCTTCTCTGATGGCCATCAGACCTGGCATTTCTGCCTCTGCCAGTTCAATTTCCTTACGTCCCCAGTCAGCTAGGGAAATGTCTTTTACTTTGTATTTCAATGCTGTTTTTTCCACTGTAAAGCAGTTTTTTGTGTGATAAATCAGTGCAAATTTAAAGATAAATCAGAAGATACTATGTCTTGTTGGATATTTGTTAAGACAACATCCAAAATCTAACAGGAAATAGCCTTTGAATGTTTGATTAAGTAGTCTTATTCTCTAGAGGCAATATTCTTTTTGACTTTTTCTATTTCACAACCCATGATGACCAATACTTCTACTTCACCGCCATCTATAGGTTTTTGTGCAAGTAAAACAGGTTTTGAAAGGGCAAGGGTTTCTAACGAACTTCCTCTGGTGATAAAAGAAACACCTTGTGGGGTAGTACTCTCAAAATACTGGATAGCTTCTTTCATCATGCCCAGTTTACATTTTTCAATGGCAGCTGTCCGAGCCATATCCACAGAGTGACTCTTGGCTTTTTCAGCATATAGAAGGAAAGCTGGCTCTGTACGAGTACTGTTTAGTTCAATCATGGAGGCAATTACTTCCCATTGCATGTTGAAAGGAATGGCATCATCCATTTCTATATATCCTTGGTCTGTCAGAATATCAGCAGAAGGAAGGTGGGTGCCATGCGATGTAAACACCATGTTGGTGGCAGTGTCAGTATTTTGATCATATTGTCTGCTTTGACATGAGAACATAACAAGGATAAGTAGTGTTAGCGGTAAAAGGGTATTGGTACACATAGCTTGATAATTTTAATGGTAATGGATCAATAATAGAATGCATAGCTCGTCTTGCGCTCTCAAGGGCTGAGAGTGAAGTTTGAATTTGAGTAGCTAGAATTAATGGTATTGAAACGCAATGAAGTATTACGTGTGTAATATTTTATAGAGATTGTGTCAATATAAGGATTTTAATGAAGAGGTAAACACTTAATTATCAATTAATAATTCCTAAAGAGGCGAATGAATATTTGCTCTATTTGATTAATCAAAGAATAAATTTGACAATATAAATCAAATGTAAATGGCTGTTATGGAAGTACTTTTAAAAGCATATTTACATAATATTAGATAAAGAATGCAGTAGAGGCTTTAATTGTCACATGTAAGTGTTTTTTGCTATGTTATGAGTTATTTTAATTTTCTGTGAAGAAATATAATTATGAAGCGGAAATGTAAATTGTGGCAATAAAGCATTATTTTTGTGTTTAAAATATGAGCATGTTAATATAGCAATGCTCAATTCATTAGGGGTATAAAGAAGTACAAGGGAAGAAGAGGTAGCAGTACCCTAATACGGACGAACCGTTTGACGATTATGCGAGAAGAATATCTGAAAGGAGATAACCACGATATGTCAGATTCGGAAAGGGATGTAGAAAGAGCATTACGCCCCCTTTCTTTTGATGACTTTACTGGACAGAAGCAGATACTTGAAAACCTGAAGATCTTTGTAAGTGCTGCACTTAATAGAGAAGAGCCTTTGGATCATGTGCTGCTACATGGCCCTCCCGGATTAGGGAAAACCACTTTGGCTAACATTATCTCGAATGAGATGGGTGCAGATATCAAGATCACTTCTGGACCAGTGCTGGAAAAGCCAAGTGACCTTGCAGGGTTACTAACCAATCTGGAAGAAGGAGATGTATTGTTTATTGATGAGATTCACCGATTGAATCCTGTAGTGGAAGAGTACCTCTATTCTGCTATGGAGGATTTTCGAATTGACATCATGCTTGACTCAGGTCCCAATGCAAGAACAATTCAAATCGGGTTAAGTCCCTTTACCTTGATTGGAGCAACAACCCGATCAGGTCTACTTACAGCGCCATTAAGGGCTCGTTTTGGTATAAATGCCAGATTGGAATATTATGATGCAGAGTTACTGTCCCGCATTGTCACACGCTCTTGTGGTATTTTACGGACACCAGTAGATGACAACGCATCATTTGAAATTGCAAGAAGGAGTAGAGGAACTCCACGTATCGCCAATAACTTGCTACGTAGAACAAGAGATTTTGCAGAGGTAAAAGGCAATGGACGTATTACTATTGACATTGCAAGAATTGCATTGGATGCCCTCAATGTGGACTATGATGGTTTAGATGAAATGGATAACCGAATCCTTCAAACCATCATTGAAAAGTTTAAGGGCGGGCCTGTGGGCTTGAATACAATTGCAACGGCTTGTGGAGAAGAGGCTGAAACGATTGAAGAAGTATATGAACCTTTCTTGATCAAGGAGGGATATATAAAACGGACAGCTAGAGGTAGGCAGGCTACGGAAGCCGCTTACAAGCACTTAGGGCTGTCAGCGCCAAATGACGGATTGCAACAAAGTTTGTTTTAAAGTGGTGTTGGTTGAGGCAATGGAAACTCCTGAAACGTGTAAGTTTCAGGAGTTTTTTTTATATTATTAAATAGCTGAATGTGAATGAAATGGGGTTTTGATATCATCATTTTAAGAATACCATTTCATTAATATAAGATTGTTGCATGTAAGAAATTTATCTGTAATAAATTAACAGTGATAGTATACATGCACATGACTTTGCTAACTAACTGTATAGATGCTGTGACTGCCGATGGCCTTGTCATCGGATAATCATGTAATGGGAGTGTATTAAGTATTACGGAGCCTATTGGCATTCAGGTAAACTGTATCATTACTCAACAAAAAACAACCGACTATGAAACTCAAAATTTTGTTACTATCAACATTAATTGCTTTTGGTTTTACTGGATGTAAAGATACCAAAAATGACACTGAGAGAGCTGCTGACCGTGTGAGTGAGTCAGCTAGAGAAACTGGAGATGAAGTCGAAGACATGTCAAGTGATGCTTACAACAGAGGAAGCGAAATGATGGATGATGCCACTACGAGGGGTAAAGAAATGGTGGATGATGCCTCTGAGAGAGCTTCTGAAATGGCTGATGATGCTGAAGACATGACTAACAAGGCTGCTGATAAGGCAAGAAGTGAAGCTGAAGACAGTTGGAATGCAACAACTTCGACAGTGAGAGGTACTGCTAGTGAAATGAGTATGGAGAGTGTTAATAGCTCTTTGGCTGAGATTGCCAAGAAAAGTGGTTTTGACCTCAGTGCAAGTAATATTACCAGTGATACTCCTCTTAGTGAAATCTGTAGTGGTGGAACTGCTTGGCAGCAGCTGCATAATATGCTAACTCAGGAAATGGGAATCCCAAAGGAAAAAGTGGATAGCCAATGGAGTAGCTTCAGAACTGTGGGAGATGTCACCAGTTTTATCCAAAGTGCTAAGGAATAATACAGCAAAACAGTTTAGTTATTTCGAAAACTGGTAGTATGGAGCTGCCAGTTTTTTTATTGTCTAGGGATAACCATACTTTTCAGGACTAATAAAAATCATTTTTTAATGCAGTTCTTACTTCTAATTTAGAGGGCGGTTTCAAAAACAGGAATCGTAATAATACCAAAACTGAGTATTGATTGGGGATGACTTTTTTCTTGATTGAGAAAACCAAATAACATCTATTATACTTAAAAAACACTTAATGAAAACTGTAGCAGACT
Source organism: Limibacter armeniacum (assembly GCF_036880985.1). NCBI lineage: Bacteria > Pseudomonadati > Bacteroidota > Cytophagia > Cytophagales > Flammeovirgaceae > Limibacter > Limibacter armeniacum. The sequence continues at coordinate 1,893,635 of NZ_JBAJNO010000009.1, read as the reverse complement.
ATAATTTCAGCGGCAAGAAAGCTGTCGTAAGGGTTGACTTGAATGTACCTTTGAACAATGACTTTACAGTAAGAGATTATACAAGAATCGATGCGGTAATTCCTACTGTGAAGAAGATTTTGGAAGATGGTGGTTCGGCTATCCTAATGTCTCATATGGGACGTCCAGCTGATGTATATGAGGAAAAGTATTCCTTGAAACACATCGTTAAGCCACTTTCAGAAAAACTTGGTGTAGAAGTGAAATTTGGAGGTGACTGCATTGGTGCTGAAGCAGATCAGATGGCAGCCGACCTTAAGCCGGGTGAGGTGATATTGCTTGATAACCTCAGATTCTATAAGGAAGAGAAAAAAGGTAACGAAGAGTTTGCTCAGAAACTGGCATCTCGTGGTGATGTATGGGTGATGGATGCATTTGGTACGGCTCACCGTGCGCATGCTTCGACAGCTGTAATCGCTAAATTCATGGATGACAAGGTAGCCGGCTTTACAATGGGCCGTGAGATCGAGGCATCTAAAGAAGTACTTGAAAGTGGTAAAAAACCTGTGACAGCCATTATGGGTGGTGCTAAGGTTTCAGATAAGATCCTGATCATTGAAAAAATGCTGAATGTTGCCAACAATATCATCATTGGTGGTGGTATGGCTTATACTTTCTTCAAAGCGAAAGGTGGTTCTATCGGAAGCTCCCTTTGTGAGGAAGATAAATTGGATTTGGCACTTGAGCTGATCAAGAAAGCAGAAGAAAAAGGTGTAAACCTGTTGTTACCAGTTGATTCTCGTGCGAACACTTCATTCTCTAATGATGGTGTATGCATCGAAGTTGACAATATGGAAATTCCAGAAGGACATATGGGATTGGATATCGGTCCTAAAGCAGAGCAGCAATTTGCAGATGTAATCAAAGCATCAAAAACAATCCTTTGGAATGGACCAATGGGAGTATTTGAATTTGAAAACTTTGCTAGCGGTACTGTGAAAGTTGCAGAAGCAGTAGCTGAAGCAACAGAGAAAAGCGGTGCTTTCTCACTGATTGGTGGTGGTGACTCAGCTGCGGCTGTCAATACACTTGGCTTTGGTGATAAAGTATCTTACATCTCGACAGGTGGTGGAGCTATGCTTGAGCTGATGGAAGGTAAAGAGTTGCCTGGTATTGCAGCACTGAAAGCATAATAGCCTTAGCTAACTAGTGATATGAAACCCGGCAGCTTTCCGTTGTCGGGTTTTATTTTTATCCAAACCAGAGAGACCGTATGAATAGCCTAATAACAAGAGCCTTATTGTTAAATATCTTTATGTATTGCTGCATTGTCAGTTTATCTGCACAGGATATGAATCGGGTACGAAAAAATATTGCAAAGCTCTGTTCCAAAAAAATGCATGGCAGGGGATATACCTATGGGGGAGACCGTAAAGCTGCAGACTTTATTCAAAAGCAGTTTGAAGCGAATGGGCTAAAACCTTTTGGTGATACTTACTTTCAGTCGTTTACAATGCCCGTTAATGCATTTCCTGAAAAGGCTAAGTTAAAAGTAGGTGATCACTCACTTAAACTTGGGGAAGACTTTATTGTTCATCCAGCTTCTGCTTCCGCTAATGTGAAAGGTACTTTGGTGTACATTCCTGATTCAGTCTTTGAAAATCATGAGAAGTTAGTGGCATATTTTTCTGCGAAAGATATACAAGGAAAAGTATTGGTCTACGATAGCAAGTTTGAGCGGGATGCAGTGATGTGGCCCCGAGTAGTACCTGAGAAACTAAAAAAAGCTGCTGGTGTAATCCTCTTGGTTGATAAACTAACTTTTGGCGTCAGTAGAAAGCAGGGAGACGTTTCAAAGTTGATTGTGAGAAAGGCTACTCTGGAAAAGTATAATGCTGAGGAAATTGAAATACATGTCAGAGCAGAGTGGCAACCCGCTTATCAGACGCAGAATGTAATCGGTTATATAGAAGGGACAAAGCAAGCTACACAGTATGTCGTATTTTCAGCCCATTATGACCATTTAGGGAGTATAGGAAAACAAGTGTATTTTCCTGGAGGAAATGACAATGCGACAGGAGTAGCGATGCTGTTAGAGTTATCTCGTTGGTATAAGGTAAACCCTCCTGAACATTCAGTAGTATTCATGGGATTTGCGGCTGAAGAAGCTGGTTTGGTGGGGTCTCGATATTATGTGGAGAACCCATTATTTGATTTGAAGGATATTCGTTTTCTGATCAATCTTGACTTGTTTGCTTCTGGAGAAGAAGGCATGATGGCAGTTAACGGGGCTGTATTTGAAAAAGAATTTAATTTGTTGACGGATATTAATTCCGAAAAACAATACTTACCTGTGATACAGAAGAGAGGTAAAGCCGCAAACTCAGACCATTATTTCTTTACAGAGGCAGGGGTGCCTTCATTTTTTTTCTACCTGATGGGGAAGTCATGGCAACATTATCATGATATATATGATACAGGAAAAGTGCCTTTGAGTCGTTTTCAGGGAGCATTTCAGCTGATCAGAGATTTCTCAGACAGTTTAGACATAGAAAAAGGGATGCCGTAATAGCATCCCTTTTTTTCTTATTTGAAGAAAGCATTAGTTACTGCTTTCTTCAGTATCAGTGTTGTCACCTTCTTCAGTAGTTGTGTCATCACTTGTTTCTTCTGTTTCCATTTCAATCAATGTAATTGGCTCCAACGTGTTGATTTCCTGATCTACAATGATGATGTCTGTTGTGTCAGCTACGTAGATGCTGCCCTCAAAAGGTACAACTGCCAATGAGTAAGCCCCAGCTTCGATTCCTTTCAACAGGAATTGCCCATCGTTGGTTTCTGTTCCTGCTACTACTGTTTCTCCAGCCAGTACTTCAACTCTGAATGACTCTTCTACAGGATTAACAATACCTGTTACTGATCCGCCATAAGCATCCATAGAAGCTCTGATCACAGGCTTTAGGTTATACTTGCCAGAGTTACCAGCCTCTACGATAGAGCGGTTGGCATCAAAATCAAGTGTTAGTGTATAGGCAAGACCAGGATTCATTTCAGCATCTACTTTTACTTTAAGTCCTGAAGTCTGTCCACTTGGTGTTGTTAGGTGGTGTTTCTTATTGTCTATTATAACTGTGTTACTGTCACCCAAAATCAGTCTCACATTATTCAGGTGCCCTGCAGGGAATTCAATGTCGCCTAGCATTGCTTCAGCGCCAGCAGTTAGTTCTAATAAGTTGTAAATGTTGGGGTTCATTTGATCCAGCGATACCCAGTTCTCTTCAGTTGAGGTTTCGCTGTAGGTAGTGTAGTCAACCATTACATCTTGAATATCAATGTTGACTTCGTCATAGTTGGCAGGTGCATCTACAAGGATGACATTCAGTCTTACTTTATCATTAAGTGGACTGGCGTTTTCCTCTTTTTTGCTTGACGTACAGGCTGCAAGAGCCGCAAGTCCAAAAATAGAGACAACTCTAATAATGTGCTTTTTCATAATGTGTGCATTTGAGAAAAATAGAAATAGATACTTTTGTAAATACTTCTTCCAAGAAATATTCCATATTATATGAAAATTTACTTTTTTTAAGATGAGACTTGTATTAATCCCATTTTTCTACAGCACATAACACATTTTTAACATTTACCCCCCTTTTTCATCATCCGCTAAAAATGGATTTTGATTGTAGGAGTCTCTTCCTTATTAATATTTTTAGAGTTGCCCCCGAAGTCTTCCGCTGTAACCGAAAACTCAACCACACCATTTTCATTCATGGGTTTAATCATGATCGGCATATTGATGATTTGTTCTATGCACTTATCAGAACCATGGTAGGTCAGTGTTTTGTGAAGCGGGTCTTTGCTTTCGTCTACCAAGAACTTTTCTGTATGGTACCGCTCCAAAATACCAGAATTCATATTGTAGTCCAGTTGCCTGATCCCTCCTTTGTCGTGGCATTTGATATTGATGCTTACTATCCCCTCATTGGTTTCAAATGGGATCTGAAATTTACTTGTGTCTTTGGATGAATAGGTTTTTGAGTTGATCGCATCAGAGACTTCAATGGTTATTTCAGGCTTGATGATATCTGTTGAAGGGATGCTTTTGCAACAACCGGTTAGCAGTAGTATTGGAAGGAATATTCTAGCAGTTTTCATGGAAAGAATTTGTGGATGGAGAATCTGAGGTTAGCTGTAATGGCGTGAGGAAACTACTATAATATATGACTATAATTCCTTACAAACAATCTCCAGATAAATGAGGTACAAGGAGTCCTGTTAAGGTGTTTTTCTTACATGAAATCGGTTGTTGTGAACGGATGAATTAAATGTAAATAATACACCGAAATTATGAGAAAATTTCATATTTAAGTTTAAAATTTTATTTATTTTTTAAAAATTAAGATTATATTTGGAAATAATACCGAAACAGGAAATGTCTTAGTTTTATTTCATCACAAGTGAAATTGTGGGAAGGGGTAACCAAAACATTACATGGACTCCATGCTGAAAAGCACCGAAAGCTTTACAAAACCCAGCTCTTTCTCATCGATTTTTACGACTCACCAAAAAGACTAACACTTGAGCCTTATGAAAGATAGAATTACCGCTTTTAAGGACAATTGTGGCTTTGGCATGCTTGCCAACTACAAGAATGTTCCTTCGAGGCAGATGACGCTCGATGCAATCGAGGCTCTGTCACGAATGATGCATAGGGGTGCTGTGGCAGCAGACGGAAAAAGTGGAGACGGAAGTGGATTCCTTTTCTCCATGCCCGACCGTTTTATGCGCAGGGTTGCTGAAATGAATGGCTTTGATTTGCCGGAGCGTTATGCAGTGGCGATGCTGTTCTTGACAGAACCTTCGCAAAGGGAAGTGTTTACGGACTATTGCCGTCAGAATGACCTTCAGGTGCTTTTCTTCCGAAATGTACCTACCAACAAAGAAGCATTGGGAAAACAGGCTCTAGAAGTGATGCCTGAGATTGTACAGGCATTTGTAGTGCCAGGTGCATTGATGTCGACCAAGCGCTTCCAAGCATTGCTATATCTTACCCGTAAAGAAATTGAACACCACTTTGAGAGTGAAGAAGATTTCTATATCCCTTCTTTCTCTGAAGATGTGGTCTCCTATAAAGGGCTTGTAATGCCCACTTTCATCAAAGATTTATACCCTGACCTGCAGGAGGATGACTTTGAGGTAAGCTTTGCGCTATTCCATCAACGCTTTTCCACCAACACGTTGCCTCGTTGGAAACTGGCACAGCCTTTCCGCACATTGGCACACAATGGTGAGATAAACTCTATTCAAGCCAACCGCTTCAATGTGAAAATCCGTGAGGAGGTATTTGAAAGTGAAGTTTATGACAAGGAAGAGCAGAAAAGAATTTACCCGATCCTGAGTAAAGGTACGAGTGACAGCGGTACGCTGGACAACTACTTTGAGTACTTGCTAGCAAACGGAATGGATTTCTTTCAGGCAGCAAGAAGCGTAGTGCCCGCACCTTGGCAAAACGCACCTCATATGGATTCAGGGTTGCGTACCTTCTACGAGTATGCTTCCTGCAACTTTGAGGCTTGGGATGGTCCTGCAGCATTGAACCTGACCGATGGACGTTACCTTGCTTGTATCTTGGACAGAAACGGTCTGCGTCCTGCCAAGTATATCATCACAAATGATGACAGAATTGTGATCAGCAGTGAATATGGGGTAATTGACCTTGATGAGCAGAATATCAAGGAGCAAGGAAAACTGAAGAGTGGTCAGATGATTGGGATTGACCTCCGCTATGGAACAATCCTGAAGAATGGCGACATAAATGAGTATCTGAAAAACAAAGCACCTTGGGGTAAGTGGCTAAATGAAAATAGCGCTTTCCTGATGGAGCATATTGATAAAAACTATTTTGACCTGTCTGATTACAGGGATGATAACCTAGTTGAAAAACAGCGCTACCACAACTATACAAATGAACTGGTAGAGCAGGTTATTTCACCAATGGTGGAGAATGGTAAAGAGGAAACAGGCTCTATGGGAGATGACACTCCTTTGGCATGTTTCAGTAAAGTGCAACGTAACTTTACAGACTTCTTCCGTCAGAAATTTGCACAGGTAACAAACCCCCCAATTGACCCACTTCGTGAAAAAGTGGTGATGAGTACCAGTATCAGCTTTGGCGCAAGGAACAACGTATTGCGAGATGGATCTACCAACGCACATAGGTTGAAGTCCATGAACCCAATCCTTTCATACGAAAAGGTAGAGGTGCTGAAAAGCTTTGGCACAGAAGGGAAACAGCTTTATGATCCAGCATATAAGTGCAAGACGCTTTATACGCATTATGAAGCAGACCTAAAGGCTTCATTGCATAAACTGGGAGAGTCAGCTATAAGAGCAATCAATGAAGGTGCTCATGTATTGATATTGGATGATAGAACGCTTTCTGCATCACGTAAGCTGATTCCAATGGCAATGGCTGTTGGATATATCAATCAGGTCTTGGCTAAGCACTCACTGAGAAGCAAGGTGTCCATTGTAGCAGTATCAGGAGAAGTATATGACTCTCACTCTGCGGCTGTCATGTTGGCATTTGGTGCTACAGCAGTTTATCCTTACCTATTCTTCGCTACGATTGTAGATACCATGGATAGGCAGGGAGCTAAAAACAAAGCTGCTTACAAGAAAGCCCTGACCAAAGGACAGAAAGCCATTAATGCAGGTTTGTTGAAAATCATGTCAAAGATGGGTATCTGTACAGTAGAGAGTTACCAGAACTCAGCACTGTTTGATACAATTGGTCTGAACAATGAAATTGTGGAAGAGTGCTTTACTGGCTCAGTGGCATTGCTTTCAGGATTGAAATATGATGACATTGAGTTCAGAATCGATAAGTTTCACAAGAAAGCATTCAAGATACAGCGTGTTAAGAAAATGTACCCGCTTGAAGTGGGTGGTTTCTATAAGTACGCAGCAAAAGGCGAATACCATGACTTTTCTCCTGAAGTAGCGAATGCACTCCGTAAATATGCGAGAACAGGCAGGGGAGAAGATTATCAGGAGCTGAGAGATAAGGTAAACCAGAGGGGGCTACGAATGATTCGGGACTTCTTTGAGTTGAACTCAGGTAGAGAACCGATCGATATCAGCAAGGTTGAGCCTGCATCAGAAATTACAAAAAGGTTTACTTCTGCTGCCATGAGTCTGGGGTCAATTTCCCCTGAAGCACATGAGGCGATCGCAGAAGCCATGAATATCATAGGTGGTTATTCTAACTCCGGAGAGGGAGGGGAAGATCCAGTCCGTTTTGGAACCATCAAGAACTCGAAGATCAAGCAAGTGGCATCGGGTAGGTTTGGTGTTACACCACATTACCTGAGAAATGCAGAAGAGATTCAAATCAAGGTGGCGCAAGGTGCTAAGCCGGGTGAAGGTGGACAGTTGCCAGGATCGAAGGTAACACCACTGATTGCATCCTTGAGATGTACGATTCCTGGTGTAACCCTGATTTCACCTCCCCCTCACCACGATATCTATTCGATTGAGGATTTGGCTCAGCTGATTTTTGACCTTAAGCAGGTAAACCCAAAAGCAAGAGTCAGTGTGAAACTGGTGTCTTCAGCAGGAGTGGGAACCATCGCAGTAGGTGTAGCCAAAGCATATGCGGATAAGATTATTATCTCAGGTGCTGATGGCGGTACAGGTGCTGCACAATTGGGTTCCATCAAGTTTGCGGGTAACCCTTGGGAACTTGGGTTGTCAGAAGCCCACAATGCCTTGAAGGCAAATGGACTTCGTGAGTTTGTAGAAGTACAGACAGACGGTGGCCTGAAAACTGGTTTGGACATTATAAAGGCTGCAATTCTCGGAGCAGAGAGCTATGCATTCGGGACAGCATTGCTGAGTACGATTGGATGTAAAATCCTGCGTGTTTGTCACCTGAACAAATGTAGTGTAGGTATAGCCACTCAAGATGAAATGCTGAGAGCGTACTATACAGGAACAGTCAAAGGTATTGTCAATTACTTGACTTCTATTGCGGAAGAGGTAAGAGAGTTGTTGGCAAAAATGGGTTATACATCCCTGAATGAAGTGATTGGTAGATCAGAACTGTTGTCAGTGGTCAATGATGAGTTTGCCAAGAAATTTGACTTCTCAGACGTGTTATATCACGTAAATGGAGGAAACCTTCAGACACATGCTTCCAACGTTCCTTGGGATGATAACAAGTTCGAAAAGCAAATACTGGAAGAACTGATGCCAGTAATCAGAGGTCCGCATTTCCGTACAGTGTTGCACAAGGAGATCAGAAATACTAACCGAAGCTTTGGGGCGATGATCAGTGGTCAGGTAGCAGAGTTTTACGGTAAGGCAGGGTTGCCTAAAGAACTGATCACAATCAACCTGAAAGGGGTGGCAGGACAATCATTTGGTGCATACCTGATGCAAGGATTGTTGCTGCATCTGCACGGAACTGCCAATGATTATGTTGGTAAAGGTATGAATGGTGGTCATATTATTATCACACCAAAAGACGGTGTCAGTCAGCAGAGAAACCTGGCTGGTAATACATGTCTTTATGGAGCGACGGGAGGTAAACTTTTCGTTGCAGGAAAAGTGGGAGAACGTTTTGCCGTTCGAAACTCTGGTGCTTTGGCAGTAGTTGAAGGTACAGGAGACCACCCTTGTGAATATATGACAGGAGGTACAGTGGTTGTCTTGGGAGAAACAGGTAACAACTTTGGCGCTGGTATGACAGGTGGTGTTGCATTCGTGTACGATAAGGATATGACGTTCATAGACAAGATGAACCAAGAGCTGATATCGGCTCAACGTATCGATACGGATGAAGAAGATGAAGCACGTTACTACCTGCAGCGTATCCTGAGAAGTTATCACTTCCGTACGGGTAGCAAGAGAGCGAAGTTTATCTTGGAAAACTTCCGAAGAGAGGTTCGCTACTTCTATATGGTGACTTCCAAAGACATGAAGGCACCGCTGAACCCAATGGAGGGTAACTAAGCACCATTTTGTGGAACACTTGAATTGACCTAAGAAATGTACGAATTCACTAAAATAGAAAGAATATCGCCTTCGATGCGACCTTCCAATGAGCGTATCAAAAACTTCCACGAAATCAGTGAAGTTTACTCGCAGGAAGAAGCTAAGTCGCAGGCAAGCCGATGCGTTCAGTGTGGTAACCCTTACTGTTCAGCAACAGGCTGTCCGTTAAGTAACTTTATTCCGCAATGGCTTAAGTTCATTGCGGAGAAAGACTTGGAGCAGGCATTCAGAATTTCTAATGAAACATCTCCTTTTCCCGAAATTTTGGGGAGAATCTGCCCACACGACCGTCTTTGTGAAGGCGCTTGTACCCTGAATGATGGAAATGAAGATCACTTGATAGGTGCTATTACCATTGGTTCGATTGAGGTAGCAATTTCTGAAAGAGGCTTTGACCAAGGACTGAAGCCAGAGTTTGCGGAGAAGCTAACAGAAAAGAAAGTCGCAATCATTGGATCAGGACCAGCAGGACTGTCTTGTGCTACATTCTTGTTGAGAGCAGGGGTAAAACCTGTGATCTATGAAAGAGCGGATAAGGCAGGTGGCTTATTGACATATGGTATCCCAGGCTTTAAGCTGGAGAAGGAAGCCGTTGAGCGTAGGGTGCAGTTGTTGCTCGATGCCGGAATGGAATTGCACTTGAATACGGAAGTGGGTAAAGACATCACTTTTGATGAGCTGAAAGAGCAGCACGATGCTGTCTTTATTGGCACAGGTGCTATGCAAGGTAAAGTCTTGGACCATGAGGGTTACAGTAGCAATAACTTGTTTATGGCGGTACCGTTCCTGACCAATGTACAGAAGAAAATAGAAGAAAGCCTTTATGATCGTAAATACGATGTCAAAGGGAAAAGTGTACTGGTAATTGGGGGGGGGATACTGCTATGGACTGTGTACGTACCTCCATCAGAGAGAAGGCTGCATCCGTAACGTGTGTTTACAGACGTGATGAGGAAAGTATGCCAGGTAGCCGTAAAGAAGTCTTGGCAGCCAAAGAAGAAGGAGTGGAGTTCCTTTACCTGAAATCTCCTAAGAAATTGATAGGTGATGAGAGAGGTAATGTGATAGGGGTCCGTTTTGTGGATATGGAGTTAGGTAAGCCTGATGCAAGTGGCCGTTGTTCTGTATCAGAAGTGGAAGATACTGAACGAGTGATCTCTGCTGATATCGTGATCTTGGCTTTGGGCTTTGACAATGAAAAGTTCAAATGGTTAACTGATAACGGTATTAAAACCAATGCTTGGGGAGCTGTTGAAGTAGATGAGACAGGTATGACAAGCGTTGAGGGCGTTTTTGCAGGCGGTGATAACGTACGTGGTGCAGACTTGGTAGTGACCGCTGCACTAGATGGACGTGAGGCAGCCTTTGGAATGTTGGATTATATATTTGAAAATGAAAATATTCAGGCAGAAAAACTGTCCTGAACCAACTACTCAATTTGCGGAACACTCCGATAGGAGTGTAGCTTTCAGGGAAATACATGGCTTGATAAAAGCGGAACAAATAGCATCAGAAGAGACTATTTGAACAATATTACCCTTGAAAGTATTATAAAGCCATCCGATCCAGTTCGGATGGCTTTTTTGTGTGCCATACACACCTGCCCCGAAGAGGCTAAATAAGTAGATGTAACCTTGAAATTGGAAGTTTTAAACGCTTCAAGGATTTATAGGTTCAACTCCTTTGGAGTTGGATAAATGGATTTACTTATACCGCAGGCTTTTGCCTACGGCTACTATTATTGAATCCCTTTGGGATTATTTCTCTTGCAGCAAACACCGTTTCCAAAGGAACCAAACAGTATTAGCTCTGGATGTCGGGGTTTGTGTAATTTAGATATTTCAACGTTGAAGGGGGGAGAAGAATATGGATCATATTGCGATAAAGGGCTCGAATAGGAACTCTCCATTTCAAATCAAAATGCTCATAAGATTTCTTTTAGTAATACAAAGGCCACTGATTTTTTATTAAATCAGTGGCTTTTGTATATTTGCAACCTTTTGAAGGACGATTTAATAGACTAAACATGAGTAGGTTAGCGAAAATGAAGGAAAAATGGGGTGTCAATAGTGGATGGCAAGTGTTGGCTATCCTGTTGGCATTTACCTTTGCAGGTTCATCAGTAGTGGTAGTACGCAAAATGTTTTTCTCTGCTATTGGCATTACAGAACAAACAGAAATGTGGATCAAGGTGGTGACCTATATCCTATTTATTTTTCCTGCTTACCAAACCCTTCTGCTTTTTTACGGAACAATCTTAGGGCAGTTCAACTTCTTTTGGGAGAAAGAAAAGAAAATGTTCAAGAGAATGGCTGGTATTTTCAAAAGATAAGTACTGGATTAGCAATAAGAGTAGATCGGCTTGAACATGTGCAGGTAATAATTGGAAAAGGTACTCAGACAGCTTTTGATAGTCATGTTTGAGTACCTTTTTTGGTTGTTTGTTTATTGCGTGATTGTATCACCGTAAAAAACAGGAACAGGCTTAAGAGATGCATATTTGCTGTCAAGCTGCTTGAGTTGGTCTGCCTGCTTCAAAATGATATGGTTCAGCTTTCTGGCGTAGTCATTATATTCTTTTCTTAAGAAAAGGTCTTGATTTCGGGTTTCCATAAAGTGATCATACAGTGTTTGGGCTCTCATGTACCGATCAAAATCAGAAGTCTCTTTCCTGAGGGACTGTACAGCTGTCAATAGTTTATCAGTAGCCGAATCGTATTGGATCATAACCTGTTCAGACCCTAAAGACTCTTCTGTATACATATTGGCTTTAACATCGGCGTAAGCTTTTTCGAGGTTTTTGGCAGCCTCAACAGGTACTTTTGCACCTGAGACCTGTAAATCTTTTAATAGCTCTAAAGCCAAAGACAACTTATTCTCTTCCGATTGAAATGCTTTCTGTTTATAGCTGTTAAGGCTATCCAATGTGGCAGGAACTTTCTGCTCAAAAGGCAACTCGGTTTCTTTCTCAAACCCCCAATCAGCAGCATCCTTTTCAGTCCAGACTTCTTCTTCGACTACAGCTTTTGACTCAGCTTCTTTGGTTACTTGCTTTTGGTTATTGTTGGTCGTGTTACATGATGCAAAATAAAGGCAGGTACTTACTGCCATAATAATGCAGACACTTATTTTCGGTAATTTCATTGGTTTCTATTATTAGATCTGAAGGTCCTACACTTATATAATTATATCAAATATCATCCCATTCCAATACTTCAACGTAGAAGGGATTAAATATGCAAAATCTTGGTCGTATTTGAAGTATAACAAGATACTAGTATATTGTATTTTATAATTTTCATTGGATTTTTTTGAGTATAGACTCACCAATCAAAAGTGTCAAATTAATGAGGTAGCTCCTGTAAGGAAACAGAACAGTAAGCTGCTGAACCAAAAGTTTTAAACCAATACAAGCAAATAAACCAATGGGCAAGCCGTTAGGAAAAGTTTTGATTATTGATGATAACGAGGACGTATTGTTGGCTGCCAAGATGCTACTTAAAAAGCATGCGGATCTCGTTCAGGTTGAACAAAACCCAGGAAAGATACCTTTCCTGTTGAATAATGATAAGTACGATGTCATCCTGTTGGACATGAACTTTACGAAGGACACTGCCACAGGTAAGGAAGGATATCATTGGTTGGAGCAGATTCTGGAAATAGACCCAAATGCAGTTGTGATCATGATTACGGCATACGGGGACGTAGAGACAGCCGTAAAGTCATTGAAAGCTGGTGCAACAGACTTTGTACTGAAACCTTGGCAGAATGAGAAGCTGATCGCTACACTGACTGCTGCGGTGAAATTGAGGAAATCCTATGATCAGGTGCAAACCCTGAAGGAGGAAAATACGAATCTGGCAACAGCATTGAGTAAAGGGTCAGATACCGCCCAGATCATTGGCGAAAGTGATGCTATGAAGTCTGTCTTCAATTTGGTACACAAAGTAGCACAGACGGATGCCAATGTCTTGATTTTGGGAGAGAATGGTACAGGTAAAGAAGTGATTGCCCGCGCTATTCACAATGCCTCACTTAGAAAAGAGAAGGTGTTTATTGGCGTAGATATGGGCTCCATTACAGAGTCGCTATTTGAGAGTGAACTGTTTGGACATAAGAAGGGTGCATTTACAGATGCGAAAGAAGATAGAGCAGGACGATTTGAGGTAGCCAACTCAGGAACCTTATTCTTGGATGAGATTGGAAACCTCTCAATGGCATTACAGTCCAAGTTGTTGACAGTCTTGCAAAAAAGAGAAGTAACCAGGGTTGGGGCAAACAAGGCAACACCTATTGATATTCGCTTGATTTGTGCGACTAACATGCCATTGTATGAAATGGTAGAGAAAAACGAATTCCGTCAGGATTTGGTATATCGTATCAATACAGTGGAAATCCACTTGCCTCCATTGAGAGAGCGAGCAAGTGATATACCTTCATTGGCATTATACTTTTTACAGATATTCAGTAAGAAGTATCGAAAGGAAACAAAGCGAATTTCTTCAGCTGCGCTCAAGAAGCTTGAAAAATATCATTGGCCAGGTAACGTGAGAGAGTTGCAGCATGCAATTGAGAGAGCCATAATCATGTCAGAAGGAGATACATTGGAGCCTGTAGACTTTATGTTCCTGATTGAGAAAAACGATGATCAGGAAGTAGATTTCTCAGAGTATGATCTTGAGACAGTTGAAAAAATGATGATACAGAAAGCGATCAGCAAACACGCCGGAAATATATCAAAGGCGGCAAAATCACTGGGTCTGACGAGGGCGTCGCTTTACAGAAGATTAGAGAAGCATGGGCTTTAAGAATTTTAAACTGAACGTTACACTTAGGGTATTAGGACTCTGCATCACCATTTTTGCTCTCCTGATTTTGATCAAGACAGCTTATATGGCAACCATTATATTCTTTGTGGTATTGGTGGTTTATCAGGCATATGCATTGATTAACCTAATGGAAAATACCAACAGGGAGATGGTTGACTTCCTGAGTTCTATCCGGTATGATGATTTTTCACAGACTTATAACCTTAAAGGCAGGGGAGGAAGCTTTGATGAACTTAATGAGGAGTTTAATAAAGTGCTTTCCCGTTTTAAGGAAGTGAGAGCGGAAAAGGAAGCAGACTATCAGTACCTCAAAAACATTATCCATCATATAGGAATTGGCATTCTGTCTTTTGATAATGATGGTCGGGTACAGATTATCAATACGGTGGCAAAGCGCCTGTTCAAGCTTAACAGACTTCGTAATATTGAAGACCTGAGAGCATTCAGTCCTGATTTGTATAAGCAACTTAAGGAATTACGTACAGGCTCGAAGGCATTGGTTAGGATTCGAGACAAGGACGACACCATTCAATTGGCGGTGTATGCAATTGAGCTGTATCTAAGGGGGGATGTTTACAAACTGGTAACGGTTCAAAACATTCACCACGAGCTGGAAGAACAGGAGATGGAAGCATGGCAGAACCTGATCAGGGTATTGACACATGAGATCATGAACTCAGTAACTCCAGTTTCCTCATTGGCCAATACATTGGAGGATGAAATCAATTATTTCAAGGAGAAAAAAGCCAATGGAGAAATGATTGAGGACGATGAGTTGGAGGATATGAATTTGGCTGTATCCACTATCAAGCGCCGGAGTGATGGGATGATACGTTTTGTCAATGAGTTCCGAAACCTGACACAGGTTCCTGTTCCACAATTGGAGCATGTACAGGTAGCTGATATATTTGGTCATATACAACTGTTGATGGGGAGCGAATGTGAAAGCAATGACATTACCCTAAAGGTAGAAATGGAGCCACAGAACATTGTGGTCACGGCAGACATGGAGCAGATTGAGCAGGTACTTATCAATCTTGTGAAAAATGCGGTGCAGGCATTACAGGAAAATGGATCAAATGATGGAGCCGAAAAGGAAGTGGTACTTACAGGAGGCTTGGGTAAAGGAAACCGTCCAGTTATTAAGGTAAAAGATAATGGACCGGGTATTGAGCCAGAAGCATTGGACCGTATCTTCATCCCTTTCTTTACGACCAAAAAACAAGGTTCAGGAATAGGCTTGAGTTTGTCAAGGCAAATTATGAGACAGCACAAAGGAGCTATTACAGTAGCTTCACATCCGGGGGAAGGAACGGAGTTTACCTTGAAATTCTGATGTTATAGCCTATTATTTGGACGTTTTTAAGTGAAAAAGCCTTAAATTATATAAGCACAGACAAAAGAATTGAATCAAAAAAAGCAAATATGGAAATGATTCGACGCTGCCTATTTTTTGTATTGCTTATGCTGACAGTAACTGCGGTTAAAGCGCAAAGTAATTGGAGTGAAAGTTTTTATACTAAATATACATGTGCCAATTACGCTAAGTACAAACCGTTTTTAGCTGTTATAGACTTAGATAATATCGATTACCCGCTGCTGAATGCAGCCTTGTTTTATGAAACCAACCTTCAGCGAAAGAGGCAAGGAATTCCAACCTTGAAACACTTGTCTGCTTTAGAGCATGTAGCACAAGGACATTCTCAGGATATGGTGGAACAAAACTTCTTCAGCCATAGGAGTACTGTCCAAGGTAAGCACAGTATGGTGGATAGGTTTAAAAAAGAAGGTATTAAGTTTTCCGTGTGTAGTGAGAATATTGCCTATAATATGGTCTACCCTGTAGAGAACAAGAGTTTTTACCCTCCATCGGTTAATGGGGGATATTTTAGCTTTGAATACAAGGGAGAACCTCTTAAGGTAATGACTTACCAGTTTTTTGCAAGGCAAATGGTTCGTCAGTGGATGAACTCATCAGGTCATCGGAAAAATATTCTAGATAAGGAAGCCAATTATCTGGGATGCGGAACTTGCCTGATGCTTTTCAGTAACCCAGACCGGATACCGAGGATTTATGGTACTCAGAACTTCTGCAGCTTGTTGAGTGATTCAGAAAATATAGAATGAATACTTACTAGAGACAGGAATGAAACAAGGAGTACAGTTTTACCAGACTGTACTTTTTTTATATCTCTGACTAAATAGGTGAGAATGAATGAAGTATCTTTTTTAGTCAAATAAAGTGTATGTAAAAAATGTTTTGAATGATTTTTTGAAATAATATTTTTCTTTTTATAGAAAAAACCTTATTGTATTATATATTTGTACATCTGACTGTATATTCATGTAATATGTTACTTGATGTAGATTTCAAGTTGTACATTGAATTATAGATAGAATCAGGTCTTATTTACCTTGTTTTTTTTGTATTGAAATTCGCATATATCAGTTCTATTTGGTGAGCATTGGCAAAACTATGGAGACCAAAACCACACTATAAATACACGAATAACTCCTAACTGGATGGACGCCAGTTTTAGTTATAATAATTGCCGTAATGAGGTAAATTTTGAACCAAATACGTTTGCGTTTTTTTCTCTTCAATTAATCTTGAACCCTAATAAAATTCTAGTATGATAAAGATTATTCCATCCATTTCGGTGATGAATGGCAAGTGCGTGCGCATTCTTGACCGTGACTTTTCGAAAGCAACTGTTTACGATGAAAGCCCATTGGACGTAGCCAAAAGGTTTGAAGACCATGGTATTGAAGAACTACACCTTATTGATCTGGAAGGCTCTAAGAAAGGTGAAGTGGTGAACTATGATACATTGAGTCTATTGACAGGACATACAGATCTGAAAATTAATTTTGGTGGGGGAATCAACACAGATGGCGACATGAATAAGGCATTTGAGTTTGGTGCTGAAAAAGTGACAATTGGTAGCTTGGCTCTGACCAATAAAGAACTGTTTGCTTCATGGCTGATTTCTTATGGACGTAATAAACTGTGTTTGAGTGCTGACTCATACAAGGGGAATGTTGTTCACAATGGTTGGCAAAAAGTAGAGAATGTAAAGCTGTTAGACCATATCGATTACCACTACCAGAGAAGTGTACAATTTGTAAAATGTGCTGATACTGATAAAGATGGTAAACTGGAAGGTCCAGCCATTGATCTATATGAAGACATCCTTACCAATTATCCAAAAATCAAGTTGATGGCCAGTGGTGGTGTTGGTTCAGTAGATGATATCAAGAAGTTGGCAGATATTGGTGTTTACGGTGTCATCTTCGGAAAGGCTTATTACGAAGGCAAGATTTCACTCAAAGAGCTAGACACTTTTATTGCTAAGAAGGTATAATACAGTTGAATGCATGTAAGCTCCGGTGCTTTTTGATAATCTTTTTTAGGAAATATTGAGTACACTTAATAGGTTAAACAGAATTTCTGTTGGAAATAACAATTATTTACCAAAGAATTTTCTTAGATTTGTGACTCAAAATTAAATAATTCTAAAAAGGGTAATGTACTGATAACCAAAACCGTAAAATGAATGCTTTATGTATCATGTAGGTTTTGAGTGTCATTATTAATTCAGACTAAAACAACATGGCTATTAAATTGGATCAGACCGACAGGAAGATTCTGGATATTCTGCAAAAGCAGGCTAAAATTACAAACGCCCAGCTCTCAAAGGATATCGAACTTTCACCAGCCCCAACACTTGAAAGAGTGAAAAAGCTCGAAAACTCGGGCATTATTATGAGCTACCATGCTAAGCTGAATACAAAAGCTCTGGGCTTAGGCGTGACTACATTTGTCAATGTAAAGCTGGCTAAGCATAATAAGGAAAATAATGCACTATTTTTAGGTAAGATTGAGCTTATTCCTGAAGTGATCGAATGTCACCATGTTACAGGTAATAGCCACTATCTGTTGAAAGTAATTACAACTGATATTGAAGAATACCAGAAAATTCTGCTGGACAAACTGAGTGAAATTGAGGAGATTGATGACCTTCAGTCTATGATGGTATTGTCCACACCAAAAGACAGCAAGACTATTCCGATTCCGTAAGGAAAAGACGTTAGAAATATTTGAAGCAGGCTCAAAAGCCTGCTTTTTTTATGTTTACCCTACTCAAAATGGTTGATAACCCTCTCTTTTTGCCATTTTTCTGACGTGCCACTCACTTTTTTCCCTTATTCAGTATTCACCAATGAATATTATTGGAATTACAATATTTTAAACTTGAAAAACTCATATTTGGCTGATTTTCTCATCTGAAATGCTCCTAATTGGTGTAGTAACCAGTGTGTTGTCATGTATTTGTCAATAAAAACTTACATGGCATAAAAAGGGTTCTTTTGACTTTTACAAAGATCGAATATAGCTTTAATTATACTTCTACTAGTCGTTTTGACACTTATTATTAACCCTGTTTTTTTCCGGTTGAATGAACATTGAATACACCTCAAAAAGAGATGTCTGGTATAGGGACTATTACCCCTAGTAACGATGAAACCCTGAAATTCTCCGATACCTAAACAATTATCCAAAAGCTGTATTAACTATGCTGATTGAACTAATTAACTCTGATAAAAAAGTTAAGCTTTGTCGAGACGGGTTTAAGTTTTTAAAAAAGAAGGGTATGGACAAAGGGTGGAGGCTTCACTCCGCAGGCTATGCGGTACTTCAGTTTACCCGCTTTGGAAGAATCCATACCATTTACATGCACAAGATGTTGGCATCTGAATTCCTTGACAAACCTGATACAGAAAAGAAGCTTTTTGTCCGTATGAAGAATGGGAAAAAGCTGGATTGCCGCCTAGATAACTTTGAATGGAATACGATGGCAGAGCTGAGGAGACAGCAAAAGAACTCTTCTGGTTACAGAGGAGTGTCTAGAGATGGGAACAAGTTTA
Organism: Limibacter armeniacum; assembly: GCF_036880985.1. Taxonomy (NCBI): domain Bacteria; kingdom Pseudomonadati; phylum Bacteroidota; class Cytophagia; order Cytophagales; family Flammeovirgaceae; genus Limibacter; species Limibacter armeniacum. The sequence goes on along the minus strand of NZ_JBAJNO010000009.1, from coordinate 1,874,841 downwards.
GAGCAGTATTGTATGATAAAGGTGAGCGTATCTATTTGGGTATGTTTGATACTGCAGAGGAAGCTGCTAAAGCATATGATGATGAGTCTGTAAAGCGATTTGGTGAAACCAACAGTCTCAATTTTATGCAAGAAGAAGAAATGGCTGTACTTTAATAGAAAACAGGTCATAGCAAATATAAGTACTGTGCTATGACCTGATGACTGATTTTTAGCTTGCAATCAGATTTTTTTGTTTGCCCCTTGTAGCAAAGTGGAACCTGATGGTTAGCAATATGGCAGCCGTTGATAAGCCAAGTAAGAAACCATACCAGATACCCAGTTCATTAAAGCCCAAGTAAAATGCCATTATATAACCTGCAGGCAGGGCAATGACCCAATAAGCAAAGAAGGCTATAATGGTTGGTATTTTTACATCTGAGATTCCTCTAAGCGCACCAAAAGTTACCACTTGAATTCCATCTACTAATTGGAAAAAAGCAGCAACAATCATCATAGGAGCTGCAATTCTAATAACAGCCTCATCAGGTGTATGGAGCGATGGAATAAGTCGGTTTCCTAACATGAATACAACCGAAGTCATACACATAAATAGAATGATAATATGAAGTGCAGACCATGTCAGTAACCTAGCTTCTCCAATCTTACCAGCACCTAATTGGTTACTCGTACGGATGGTCACTGCACTTGCTACTCCACTAGCAATCATGAAAGTGACAGAAGCCATGCCTATGGCAATTTGGTGTGCCGCAATTTCCGTCTTTCCAATCTTGCCAACCATAATTGCCCCGATAGCAAATGCTGCAACCTCCATTACAAATTGCATACTAATAGGGAAACTGATTTTCAGGATACTTTTGAATGTTGACCAAACGTATGAAAGGTCGAAAAATGTATTCAGGAATGCTCTGAACCTCTTGGATGACATTGTGTAATATGCCATTCCCAACGCCATTGCGATTCGGGCAGTAAGCGTGGCATAGCCAGCTCCATCAAGCCCAAGTTCAGGAAATCCCCAGTTTCCATAAATCAGCAGGTAGTTCAAGAATACATTCAACCCATTACTGATAAGGGTCATTACCATAGCAGGTTTGGTGGATGATACTCCCTCTGCAAACTGCTTGAAAGTAAAGAAGACCATTATCGGTAACATTGACCAGTTCAAAACCTTGAAGTAGGTGATCCCTGTTGTTACCACTTCGGCTTCTTGTCCTAAGTGATACAGTAATGGGGTACTGTTGTTAAGGATAATCAAAACAATAAGCGAAAGCACCACATTGAGGAGTAAGCTGTGTTTTAGCAAGTGTCCTGTGTCTTCGTACTTTTGCTGACCGAATGCCTGACCTACCAATGGTGTCAAACCAATGGAGAAGCCTATGCCCAATACCAAGAAAATGACAAAAACACTATTGACAAATGCTGCTGCCGACAAGGATAGTGTATTGTAATGACCGATCATTACGTTATCGGCAACGTTTGTCAGGGTTTGCCCTGCTTGGGAAATTACAACTGGTATTGCCAGCTTGAGGTTATCCCTGTAATGTGCTACATACTTTCTTAAAGACATATATTTCTATCTGATGCACAGCTTGTCAATGTACAAACTGTTTGGTTTTTCTTTAACTTGCTACCTGAAATGTTTAGGTAGATGAGGATCTGAAAATCATGAAAAAACTGAAAGAGATTTACTTGAAATACAAACCCTATATCAGGATAGACCTACTGATGTACTTCATAATGATTTTGACCATCATTATTTATGTGACAGTAGTATCCATGTCGAGATAAATAAAGGCATAAGAAAAGCCCCACACTTCATAGGAGGAAGTGTGGGGCTTTATTTCAGCCAGCTTTATGTGATGCTATTTCAGTATAAAGCTTCCTTCTCCCATTTTATGTCCACCACTGTATAGTTCGGCAGTGTATTTTCCTTTTTTGAGGTCTCCTTCTTTTGTGTAGTTGAAGATTACCTCCTGAGTAGAGTTGTCAAACAAGATTTCCTGCTTGGCAGTATAGAAAATCTCTTCTTCGTTATACTCAAACGTACCAGAGCCTGCTGAAACATTGTAAAGCGTAGCTCCTTCCGGCTCAATCAGTCTTAGCATGATTGACTTGGCACCAATTGGTGTAAGTGGGTTCGAGTCGATATTGAATCTGATGCGCAACTGATCCAGACGGCGTTCTTTGAACTCAGTGTCTTCTTTCACTCGACCACTCCTGCTAACCTGTTCAAACTTGAGGTTGATAGCTTTTAAAGCTGAAGCCACATTGATCTTTTTGCTCATGACTTGCTTTTCCTGCTTCAGGTTACTGACCTCATCTTTGAGAGTATTCTTTTCCTTTTTCAGTGAAATTGTCTGATCCAATAGAGTGGCATTCACATCGTTTAATCGGGCAATTTCAGCATCTTTATTTTTAAGTAAAGTCTCGTATACCTCTACCTTGTCTTTGATTTCCAAGTAGCGGTTTTGAGCTATATTTTTAGATGTTTTCAACTCCTGTTTTTCCTTCTCCAATTCTGCTTTGATAGCCAACAGTGAATCAACATTCTCATTCAGTTGTTGAAGTTCAAGGATTTTCTGATCCAACTGCGTTGATATAGAGTCAAGTTTTGCGTAGGTCGTAACCAATTCCAATTCCTTGTTCTCAAGCAGCTCTTGGTTTTTTTGGCTCGAACGGTGGTTCAGGTACCACTGCAAGCCATTGAGTAAAACCAGTATCACTATCAGGGCAAGCAAAAGGTTGGTTTTGTTATTTTGTTTTTGTTGTATTTCTGTCATATTTCTACTGTAGTTTATTGTACCCTTTGCGTTAGTTTTTTAGTTTATTGTAGCAAATATTCTTTTGAAGGCAAAGATATGTATTTCTGACCATAACAAATGAACCCTTTGCCATATAATCTTATGGTAAGGTTAGTCACAATATGTATATAAATTTGAGTGAAAACACTGTTTGTGAGTAACTAAAGCCTTATTTTCCTAATATTCATCTACTGAAACATTCATGCTTAATTGAAAACAGTTTTGAATTATTTGGATAATAAAATTCAATTTACGTCTAAAAGCGTAAAGGCATTCAAAAAATACCTCAATTTGTCTGAACTTATCTGAAAATACCTTCAAGTATCATCCCATTTCAAAATAATACTTTCCTGACAGCACTCATTGAAAGTGCTGAAGCCCATAATAACCCAATCATGAGTAACGGTGTACCATTCAGAATCATAAGTAGCGGAGAGCTTGATCGACTTCGCTTAGAAATATCACAGCAGGAGAAACAGTTGTCGGCGGTAGAAGAGTTTGTCCATAATATAGCTCAAAATGAATTTGAAGTTCCATTCAAAGGAGGTTCCTCAACGCCAATTGCAACAGTCCTAAACTCCATGAAAGAGAAGGTTCAATACATAATGTTGGCCGAAGAGAGAAGACAGTGGACTATTGAAGGGATATCAGGGTTTGATGCTATCACGCGTAATAATCAGTCGAATGTAAAAGACCTTTGTGATAAAGCTCTGTATTATATTGTCCGTTATTTGAAGGTTAATCAAGGGGGGCTGTTTGTTGTGTATGGAGAAGGTGAGGATGATATACACTTGGAACTACAGTCTTGTTATGCATATGAGCGAAAAAAGTACCGAGAGAAAAAGGTCTATCCGCAAGAGGGAATTGTAGGGCAGGTGTTTGTGGAAAAGTCGCCACTTTACATGACAGAGGTTCCTCAAAACTATGTGTTTATCACCTCAGGCTTAGGCAAGGCTACACCAAGTTGCATTTTTGTGGTTCCGATTACAGTTAATGATCAGGTATATGGTGTGTTGGAATTAGCATCTTTCAAAGAATTTGAGGCTTTTGAAAAAGAGTTTATCATGAAGATGTGTGAGAATTTTGGTAGTACATTGGCCTTTGTGAAAAAGGCTGAGCAAACCAATATGCTGTTGGAGGAAACACAACGGCAAACAAAAAAGATGTCCCTTCAGGAAGAGATGATGCGTAAGCACGTGGAAGAGTTGAGGCTAACACAAGAGGCTATGCTTAATAAGCAAAAAGAGGTTGAGAGTGCAAATGAAAAATTGCGTAGAAATGAAGAGGTACTGAAAAAGGCATATGAGTCATCCAAACAGACCGAAACACTTCTCAAGAAACAAAACAGGAAGCTGGAAGAACAGGAGGTGCTGCATCAGAAGCATATGGAAGAGGAGAAGGAAGGCAAGGCTCTTATGTTGAAAAAACAAGAAGAGCTTGAGTTGCTTGTCAGAAAAATGGAAAATCAGGAGATGGTCATGAAGATCGCATTGAAGACCGCTCGTCAGAGAGAAGAGAAGTATAGATCGACGATCAATGAGCAGGAAAAAGAAATCAAACGACTGAAAGAAGAACTGGATAAGTATCACTCATAATAAATTAAAGATCAAGATTGTGAGTGGACGTTAATGGAGCTTGGAATAGTCTAAAAATGGTGGTTGAACGACGCTGTACAGGAATAAATGTACAGATATCGTTTAGCCACCATTTTTGTTGTCAAACCTTTGACATTTTTGTCTTATTTTTGCCTTTTAGAAAAAATCAGGGCGCAATTGCGCTATTTTTATAATTTGATGTGTAATTGGAGCACATCTGAATAAAAGAGAAAAGGGAAAAATGAAAATATCACTTGATTGGCTGAAAGAGTTTATTAACATCAACGAGTCTGCCGAAGAGATTTCTCACCAACTGACTATGTCGGGCCTTGAAGTAGAAGGTATTGAGGAGTTTGAATCGATTAAGGGAGGACTCCAAGGGCTGGTCATTGGTGAAGTCCTTGAATGCGGTAAACACCCTGATGCAGACAAACTGAGCCTTACTAAGGTGGATACAGGTGCTGAGGAGCCTGTGCAGATTGTTTGTGGTGCACCGAATGTAGCAGCTGGACAGAAAGTAGTAGTAGCAACTGTAGGGGCTATGCTTTATCCAGGAGAGGGTGAGCCATTCAAAATCAAGAAAGGAAAAATCAGGGGAGAAGTATCATTGGGAATGATCTGTGCCGAAGATGAAATCGGTTTGGGTGCTTCGCATGATGGCATTATGGTATTGGATACCGATTTGCCAAACGGTACACCTGCTGCAGAATATTTTCAGATCAAATCTGATCAGGTCTTTGAAATAGGTCTAACACCAAACCGTATTGATGGCGCGTCTCATTATGGCGTAGCGCGTGATTTGAAGGTGTTATTGGATAGGGATATCAAATTCCCAGAAACGGATGATCTGAAAGTAGCTAACCTGTCTCGTACAATTACTGTTGAAGTTCAGGACGCCGAGGCTTGTCCAAGATATACAGGTCTGACGATTTCTGGTTTGAAAGTAGCAGAGTCTCCAACTTGGTTGAAAAACCGTTTGGAAGCTATTGGTTTAGCTCCAATTAACAATGTAGTGGATGCAACCAACTACATTCTTCATGGTTTGGGACAACCACTTCATGCCTTTGATGCAGATAAGGTGACTGGTGACAAGATTATTGTGAAGCGTGCAAACGCAGGACAGAAATTTGTGACACTGGATGAAGCAGAGCGTACTTTGACTGCTCAAGACCTGATGATCTGTAATACTGAAGAGCCAATGTGTATTGCAGGAGTATTCGGTGGTATTGCTTCGGGGGTTTCAGACCAAACAACTAGCATCTTCTTGGAAAGTGCCTACTTTGCTGCGGATGTGATCAGAAGTACTTCACAGCACCATTCCATCAAAACGGATTCATCATTCCGCTTTGAGCGTGGTACAGACCCTAACATGCCTGTAAGGGCATTGAAGGTAGCTGCTAAACTAATCACAGAGTTGGCTGGTGGAGAAGTGACTTCTGAGATTGTTGACATTTACCCAAACCCTGCTCAACCGTTTGAGGTTAGCGTAAAATATAAGCATGTTGACCGTTTGATCGGAAAGCATATTGAGCCTGCAAAAGTTCGTGAGATTCTTGAAGGTCTTGAAATGGAATTCTTGTCAGACTCAGAAGAAAGCTTCACAGTAGCAGTTCCTCCATACAGAGTAGACGTTACAAGAGAGGCAGATGTAATTGAGGAGATTCTACGTATCTACGGTTTCAATAACGTAGAACTGGCAGAGGACTTGTCTGCTGATTACTTGGCTCACTTCCCTAAAAAGGATAGCGACCTGCTGTTGAGTAAGCTGAAGTCAATGTTGGCGGCTACTGGTGCCAATGAGATCATGACAAACTCACTGACGTCAAGTGAATATGTGAAACTGGTCAATAGCATCCGTGACGAAGAAAACGTTCAAATCTTGAATGTACTAAGTGCAGATTTGGATGTAATGCGTCAATCATTGCTGTTTACAGGATTGGAGTCTATAGCACATAATATCAATAGACAGCAGCGTAACCTGAAAATGTTTGAGTACGGCAAGGTTTACCGCAAGGTAGAAGACAAGTACGAAGAAGATAACAGGCTGTCAATTTTTGTTACAGGTGATCAAAATGACGAAAGCTGGAGAAGAAAGACAGGCAAGTCTCAATTCCATGACCTTGTTTCATTGGTGGATCGTGTATTCCAATTCCTGAATATTAATAAGTTTGAGCAAGATTCAGTTGAGTCAGACCTGTTTGCTTATGGATTGTCATACAAGTCAGGAGACAAGGTGTTGGCTAACGTAGGAATGGTAAATCCTAAACTTCAGAAGAAAGCAGGGGTGAAGCAGACTGTTTTCTTTGCGGAGTTTGATTGGGATTTGTTAGTAAAACGCTATAAGCAGGATGTTACTTTCAAGGAAATTCCTAAATTCCCAGAAGTAAGAAGAGACCTTTCACTTGTTTTGGACGAGAATGTCACTTTTGCCTCTGTTAAAGGATTGGCATTGAAGGCTGAACGTAAGCTGCTTAAGCATGTCAATGTATTTGATGTGTATAAAGGAGAAAACTTGGGTGAAGGCAAAAAGTCTTATTCAGTAAGCTTTACGTTGCTGGATGAGCAAAAAACCTTGACTGATAAGGTGATCGACAAAACCATGCAAAGGCTGATTACAGCTTTTGAAAATGACTTGGGAGCGATCATCCGTAAATAAATTTCACTATGGCAAGCAGCAGGGATTCCTGCTGCTTGTTTGTTCGTTTTTCAGACTGTGATTATGAGCAAACTTTCGACTAACATTTCTGTACTGGAAACCAATATTCGCACATTGCTGCAAGAATTGACTGAAACCCGTGTTCATAATGAAAATAACATAAGGCAGCGTCAGCTAATGGAAACACAGTTGGCAGAGGCAATGGAGCAGCTGCAACAGATGCAAGCGCATAATGATGAGCTTCAGAGAATGTTGGATACCCGTACTGAACAGCTAAGTGACCTGAAACAAACATTTTGGGAGGTTAATGCGAAGTTGCAGGAGAAAGTAGCGATTGTTACAGCTTTGAATGAGGAGATAGAGGCGTTGCTTGAAAAAAGTCAGGAGAAGGAAAAACAAATTGAGGAACTTAAGCAGGCTTGTAGTGAAGCATCTTCTGTGAAACAAGAACTGGAGCTGCACCTTGAGCAGCAGGAGTACACACTCACCACTCAGGAAGTACAGATGAACCAACTGAAGGAAAAGCTTGAAAATCAACTGAAGCAGCTTGAGGAACTAGAATTTGAAAGAGATTTGTTGCAGGAAGAACTGACTAGTAATAAAGGCAATTGAGGAGGGGAAGTACCACTAAAATTGGATGTAGGATAGGTGAAATTTAAAGGTTCCGAGATATAAAATTGAAGAAAGAACAGGAACCCACTAAAAAATTATCTATTTTTCATATCAATTGAAATTTGCTAGAATTGTAACTAATCGGCAGAGGGGAAGCTTAAGGAAAAGTCGGTAAGTGAAAGTTAGTGGGGAATAGAAATGCTACTGGTATCATTTGTTGTAGGTATCAGTTAGAGTGCAAAATATTTCTATGAAAAGTCAGATTAAAATAAAAATATGTGAACGGGAATATACGTTGATTGCCGATGCTCAGGAAGAGAAACTCCTGAGGAAGGCTGCGTATACCTTGAACGAAAAAATTGAGCTGAAACGCAAACGTTTGGGCATTGCTAGTACTGCGGATCTCTTGGCCATGACTGCTTTCGATATTTTGGTTGAAAGTATGGGACGGGCTGAAGAGGAAGCCGAAGCAGTTGCAATGCTGAGCGGGCTGAACAGCCTGATTTTGTCTGGTCTGAATACCAGCGGACAGGAAAACCCAGAAATCTGAACTTGCCTACTTGCTTTTAAATATTGCTTCCTTAAGAATCTGTATAAAGCAAACTTACCCGAAGCCAGATTTTATAGATGGTAACCTTGCATTAAATATGATGCGAGGTATTTCAAAACTGGTGTAAACATGATGGAAGTTGTAGTAACAGCAGTAGTTGCCCTGATTATAGGGGTAGTTATTGGCAGATATTTACTGATGCTTGTGTTCAAGCAAATGGAGACGGATGCTCGTCAAAAAGCAGAGAGGCTTATCGAGGACGCTAAGAGTGATGCAGAAGCCAATAAGCGAAGCAAGATACTGGAGGCAAAGGAGAAATACCTGAAGATGAAGTCTGACTTTGATAGTGATGTTGCAAAGCGTAAAAACCAACTCAGTGTTAATGAAAACAGACTGAAACAGTACGAAAATAAACTGAAGCAGAACGAAGCGAAACTGAAGCAGAAGGAAGCTCAGCTGGCAAAGCAATCAGAGCAACTGAAGAAGCAGAATACAGAGTTGGAGGATCGTTTCAATGAAGTAGCAGATCAAAAGCAATTAGCTATAAAGGCAAAGGACGAGGCTGAAGTGTTGCGTCAGGAGCAGGTTTCCAAACTGGAAAAGATTGCAAACCTAAAAGCAGACGAAGCAAGAGAGCAGTTGGTAGAAGCGTTGCAGGACGAGGCACGTACCAAAGCATCAATCCATATTAAGAACATTATGGAAGAAGCAAAGCTTACTGCAACCAAAGAAGCTAAGAAAACGATCATTACGACAATTCAACGTACGGCTGCAGAGCATGCGATTGAAAACTGTGTATCAGTATTCAACCTTGAAAATGATGATTTGAAAGGTAAAATCATCGGTCGTGAAGGTAGAAATATCCGTGCACTGGAAGCCTCTACAGGAGTGGAGATTATTGTGGACGATACACCGGAAGCGATTATCATTTCTGGATTTGATCCTGTAAGAAGGGAAATCGCAAGAGTTTCACTTCAGCGTTTGGTAGCGGATGGACGTATTCACCCTGCAAGAATCGAGGAAGTAGTAACCAAGACTCGTAAGAGTATTGAAGAGGAAATCGTTGAGTTGGGTGAAAGAACAGTGATCGACCTAGGTATTCACGGATTGCACCCTGAGCTGATCAAGATGGTTGGTAGAATGCGTTTCCGTTCATCTTATGGTCAGAACCTGTTACAGCACTCACGTGAAGTAGCCAAGCTTGCAGCATCAATGGCTTCTGAGCTAGGGCTGAATGCAAAACAGGCTAAGCGTGCGGGACTATTGCATGATATTGGTAAAGTATGGCCAGAAGAGCCAGAAGTACCTCACGCAATCTTGGGTATGAACTTGGCAAAGAAATACGGAGAGCATCCTGATGTATGTAATGCGATTGGAGCTCACCATGATGAAGTCGAAATGACGACACTAATTTCTCCAATTGTTCAGGCATGTGATGCAATCAGTGGTTCTCGTCCTGGAGCTAGACGTGAGATGATGGAATCTTATATCAAGCGATTGAAGGATCTGGAGAGTATGGCACTTAGCTTTAAAGGAGTGAACAAGTGTTATGCAATGCAGGCGGGTCGTGAACTGAGAGTGATGGTGGATGCCGAGAATGTAACAGATACAGAAGCAAGCCAACTGTCATTTGAAGTAGCTGACAAGATCGAAAAGGAAATGCAATATCCTGGACAGATCAAGGTGACAGTTATCAGAGAGATGCGTTCTGTGAATTATGCGAAGTAATCAATACAGATAGAGTTATAAATTAAAAAAAGCTGACCATTTACTTGGTCAGCTTTTTTTGTTTATCAGCATTACTTCTGCTTTCGCTGATGCATTTTCTTTCTATGACGGAAATCCATGTAGTATCCAGCCATTGGGAAAAGTGTACTCATCAGGAAAATGAAGATGATGGTATATACGATACTGTTATCCATATGCTTGATTGTTAGTGAGTATTGCGCTTTCTATATCCGCAAAGGTGATACATTTTACGCTTGATTACAAACCTCAAATACTCTTAGACTCATAATAGACGTTTACTTTGCCTCTTTGGTATTTGGGGGCGTCAATTGTACCATCTGTCCAAGAAGTCTTTCCTTTTTCCTGATCATAGTATGGCAACACATCTATAACTCTAATATATAGCCTCTTGTTTATAACCATGTCCCGGATGCTGTAACTTCCTTCCTTAAAATTTAATAAGTACTCATGGAACTTGTCTCTTACAAAGCGGGCGCGCATTACTGCGAGCTGTATGTTTGCAAGGGTACTTTCACCTGAAGACTGCCCCCGCCCTTCGATGGATATACGGTAACGTTTTTGGGGGTGGTGCAATACATTGTGAAGGACGCTGTGACAAAGTTCATCCAGCATGGGTTTATGAATCTCAATAAAGTTGTCGAGTTGAGTATGTCCCTTCATAAAGTTGACAAGAGTCTTGACCGATCCTGCAACCTTGAATAAGGTGCGTTCTCCGACAGGTATTTCAGTATGGGCTAGTGGGTTGTATTCCATATTGTATAAGAAGGAGTATTGTGAACAAGTGGTTTATATATGTATGGTGATTTATTTATTGTGTATGTAGTAGGTCTAAATCTAAGTGAAAAGTGAACCCATTTCAGGTATAGTTGAGTTCAGATTTGAGAAGATACATTAAGTAAAGAAATGGAAGAGACTTTCTCAACTACCTTTTGTAAAAAAAATGATAACAAAAAATCCCGAGCTGTTTAACAACTCGGGATTTTTGTATTGATAAGTTTATTATAGAATACCGTCGTCGGTTTCTTTAGGAACTTCATATGCTTTGTCGACCTCGACTGAGTCTCCTTCAATTTCAGAGACTACATCACCGATATCTCCACATTCTAGGTCTATGCCGATTGGTTTGGAAGGCTCAGGGAACAGGCCTCTTGAGTAACCAAGTTCCTTGCAAAGCTCTTCATCACCGTAAACAGATTCCATAAAGTAAGCAAATTCAGGAAGTGCCTGTCTTGCTCCTTGACCATACTGAATAGAACGGAAGTGGATACTTCTGTCTTCACCACCAACCCATACGCCTGCTACAAGGTCTTTTGTCATTCCCATGAACCAAGCATCAGAGTAGTTAGCTGTTGTACCTGTCTTGCCTCCTACATGGAAGTTTTTCCAGTTTTTCTGATCTCTTCTGAAGTTGAATTGTGTCAGTCTTAAAGACGTACCTCCAGACTCTTCACTTGAACCTCTTAGCATATAAGTCATAAGCCAAGCAGTTTTTTCATTCAAGCTCTCCTTAGTCATAGGAGTGAACTCTTTCAGGATACGGCCATCTTTGTCTTCTATTCTAGTAATGAATAGCGGCATAGTCCATGTACCCTTGTTAACGAAAGTACCGTAAGCCGATACCATTTCATATACAGAAACATCCTCTGTACCTAAACATAGAGACGGTACAGCCTGTATCGGCTTCATGTCGTAACCAGTCTTGCCTGCTACTTTATCATCGTTGGAGATCATGTAACCAAACAGGTCATCACGAACTTCCTTGAAACCAAACTTGTCTCTAGCATATTGTGCAAGCCTTCTTGGACCTAATACTTTTACCAGATATGCAGCAGAGGTGTTTACCGAACGGGCCATGGCTTGTCTTAATGTCATGGTCTCTCCAGAGTAGTTGTCTGCATTCTTAGGAGTCCAAGGTTCTCCACTGCCTGTTTCATCAGGTGTGAATGTAATTGGCGCGTCCACAATTGGCGTACAAGGTGTGAACTTGTCTTCCAATGCCGCTGAATAAAGCATTGGTTTGAAAGTTGAACCAGGCTGTCTGTAACTTTGTCTTACATGGTCGTACTTGAAGTACTTGAAATTGATACCACCTACCCATGCTTTGATGTCTCCATTGTATGGGTCCATAGCCATGAAGCCAGTATGCAGGAAGTGCTTGTAATATCTCAGTGAGTCATAAGAGCTGAAAGTTGTATCAGTTTCATACTTGTCATTTTTCCACGTGAAGACTTTCATTTTCTTCTTGCGGTTCAACTCTTTTTCAATTGCCTTGGCATTGTTTCCGTATTGTGCTTTCAATGTACGGTAAACATCAGTTCTCTTAATTGCTCTTTCAAGGAAGCCTTCCAAAGGTTTTCCTTCTTTATCAATCCACGGATCACCTTGTCCTTTCCAGTGGCTCCAAAATAGCTTTTGCTGCTGTTTCATGTGTTTCTCAACAGCTTGTTCAGCATAGCGTTGCATACGGGAGTCAATTGTTGTATAGATTTTCAGACCATCCCCAAATAGGTCATAACCTTGAAGTTCAGGGTCGTTAGCAAACAGTCTAAGTAATTCTCTTTTAACCTCCGCTCTGAAGTAAGGAGCTAAACCTTTGGTGTGGTTCTCAACTTCATACTGTAGTCCCATCGGGATAGTCATCATTGAGTCCAAGTCAGCCATAGTGATATCCAATGACTGCTCAATGTCTAAGTCATCATAGTACTTCTTGATTTGACCAATCACTTTGTTTCTAACGACAGTTGCTCTGTCTGGATGGAAACGTGGGCTGTAATATGACGGTGCCTGTAGGATACCTACCAAAGTAGCCGCTTGGGGAATTGTTAGGTCTTCAGGAGTAGTATTGAAAAAGGTTTGAGATGCTACCTGAATACCAAAAGCATTACTGCCAAAGTCAACAGTATTCAGATACATTTCCATGATTTCCTTTTTGGTGTAAGAACGTTCAAGCTCTATAGCCAATATCCACTCCTTGAATTTGTTGATGACAAGACCTAACAACTTAACATCACTCAGTTTGCCTTTAAGCTCATCTGAACGACGTGTGTTGAATAGGTTTTTTGCCAACTGTTGCGTCAAGGTACTTGACCCTCTCTTTACACCTCTTAGAAATGAGAATGGAATTGCCGCAGTGGCACGCAAGTCAATACCACTGTGTTCGTCAAAACGGATATCTTCTGAGGCGTACAGTGATTTAATCAGGTTAGGAGAAAGGTCTTCATAACGAATGTTAGTCCTGTTCTCACGGAAGTATTTGCCCAGCATTACACCGTCAGCAGAGTAAAGTTCGGAAGCTAGTTCCGTTTCAGGGTTTTCCAGTACGCTTGGGTCCGGAAATCCTCCGTAAAGGTTAAACCAGTTTTGTTTAAGAGATATGGCAAACATAAAAGCGCAAATCACTCCCAAACCAAATAGGACCCAAAGTATTTTAATAACTTTTGAATACATTATTGTTCGCGTATTTATAAATCTGATAGTATTGAAGTCCACATTTGAAATGTCTAAGCCCATCATGGCAGGAAAAGACATTTTAATGCATGGTTAAACGACACTTTATTGATGGTCGCAATTTTTTAAAGCATCCATGATGGAGATGGAATAAACTGGAACTTCAGAATGGATTTCATTTGATTGAAATTCAGTTGTGTATCGTGGTTGTTTTAATTACCTCACTCCCATAATGCTAATAGTGGCTGCAAAATACAACCATTCAATGACTTGAAAAAGTACACTAAAAAAAAGAGTATGAACAATTTCTCAATTACGTGAAATACCATATCAATAACTGTACCTCTCCAAGTAAAATTTTTGGTTATTATATATTGATGATAATGTAGAGAATATTATTTTCAGTAGAGTGTTCGATAGCCCCATAGGTTGATTCCAATGACAATTGTCACTAGTAAGTAACAACCTTTAACACTTTCATCTTGCCTGTATAAACAACTTTGTATAAGTTTGAAGCCGTAATTATGAAAACTTTACTTAGAATTTTTATATCGCTCTGCATTATCCTGCTAAGTGGACTTAGCCAACTGTATGCCAATACAGATCAGGATCGTAGTGCCCTTTCGGAAGTAAAGGTTCTTGATAGTTCATACCAAACAAATTTGGGCAAAGTCCAAAGTGACATTGCATTACACATCAAAGCTACCCAGTCGGGTAAGAAAAAAGCACCTAATAAAGGTCATCTCCTCGACATTGAGGAAGAAGAAAACGAGTCTTCTCACTCTAAAAAGAATTTAGAGTACAATAAAGACCTTCATACTGCTTTTTATATCCACTCGGGACTTTTTAGCTACTATACCGAGAAGTTTACTCCCTACAAAAGACATTTTTCATATTTTCCAACTTATAGTCGATATCTCAAATTTCGAGTTTTGAGAATATGATGACTTATTTTGCGTAGACAGATCTCCTTTTGTCTGCCTTTTCCCTATGCGTATTTTTTATGCCTGAAATCACGGTAGCATTATGCTTATGCTACTCATGATATCCAGCGCATCGTGTTTATACATCTCTTAGGTTTAGATTAATCAACATTTACTGCTTTAAAAGCAAAATTATTATGAAGAGAATTCTCATGCTCATGAGCTTGGGCTTGTATGCTTTGCTGTGCGCTACAAGCTGTGAATCACACAAAGAAGAGAAAAAAGAGGCTACCAAGTTTTTGGTGACAAGCCCTATAAAAATGGATACTTCAATTACCAAAGATTATGTGTCCCAAATAAAATCAATACAGCACATTGAGCTTCGTGCTCAAGAAAGAGGCTATCTGGAAAAGATTTATGTGGATGAAGGCCAGACTGTTAGAAAAGGACAGCTTCTTTTCAGAATTATGCCCAACCTGTATGAAGCTGAGCTGAAGAAGGCTAAAGCGGAAGCCAACTTTGCAGAAATTGAATACCAAAACACAAAAAAGCTAGCTGATAGCAACGTCGTTGCTCCAAATGAGTTGGCTATGGCGAAAGCCAAATATGAAAAGGCAAATGCTGAACTGGCATTGGCGCAAGTACACCTTCAGTTTACAGAAATCAGGGCTCCTTTTGATGGAATCATTGACCGCTTCCACGTAAGACTTGGTAGCTTGATTGATGAGGGTGAGTTGCTTTCGAACCTTTCAGACAACAGCAAGATGTGGGTGTACTTCAATGTTCCTGAAGCAGAATACTTGGATTACAAAACTGAACTGAAAGAGGATAGTGACCTCAAAGAAGTAAGCCTGCTGATGGCTAACAACAAGATATTCTCACACTCAGGTTTGGTGGAGACAATTGAAGCTGACTTCAACAATGAGACAGGTAACATCCCATTCAGAGCGACATTCCCTAATCCAGAGGGTCTTTTAAGACATGGCGAAACCGGTAATATCTTGATGGTTGAGCCACTTAAAGATGCTATCATCATTCCTCAGAAGGCGACTTTTGAGATCTTAGATAAGAAATATGTCTTTGTTGTAGATAAAGAGCACAAAGTGAAACAAAGAGAAGTGACAATCGGTGCTGAAATGGAAGATCTGTATGCAGTAAGCAAAGGATTGAATCCTGATGAAAAGATCCTTCTGGAGGGCTTGCGTAAGGTGAAAGACGATGATGAGATCGAATTCGAATACGAAGCACCTGAAAAAGTGATCACTCACTTGAAGTTGTTTACTGAATAATTTGACGCTTTAAAAAGACATTACCATGTTTCATAAATTTATAAAACGGCCGGTGCTCTCGATCGTGATATCATTGGTGATTCTCTTTATGGGATCACTGGCTATCAAGACACTGCCGACATCTCAGTTCCCCAATGTGGCGCCTCCAATGGTTAATATTTTTATTGCCTATCCGGGTGCCAGTGCAAAGGTATTGGTGAACTCTGTATTGATCCCGATGGAGAAAGCCATCAATGGTACTCCCGGCATGAAATACATGACCTCTGACGCAACCAGTGCAGGGGAAGGAACTATTCAAATTGTATTTAACCTGGGTGTTGACCCTAACGCTGCGGTAGTAAACGTAAAGAACCGTATCGAGCAGGTGACCAACAGGCTTCCTCCACTTGTACAGCGTGAAGGGCTTATCATCACCCCTGTACAGCCTAGTATGTTGATGTATGTCAACCTGTATAGTGAGGATGAACATGCGAATGAGAAATTCCTGTACAACTTTGCCAATGTGAACATCCTGCCAGAGCTGAAGCGACTTAACGGTGTAGGACAGACAAAGATCCTTGGTAGCCGTCAGTATGCGATGCGTGTTTGGTTGAAACCAGACCGTATGAGAGCTTACAACGTTTCTGCTGAAGAAGTGATGGAAGCACTGGAAGAACAAAGTATCATTGGTTCTCCTGGTAGATTGGGTAGAAGTGACGGTAAGAAGTCACAGTCACTTGAATATGTACTTACTTATAAAGGTAGGTACAACGAGACTAAGCAATACGAGGATGTCATTATCCGTGCTAATGCAGAAGGTGAAATATTATACCTGAAAGACATAGCTGAGGTTGAATTGGGCTCAGAATTCTATGATATCTATTCCAACTTGGATGGACACCCATCTGCAGCCATTACGATTAAGCAGAACTATGGTAGTAACGCTAATGATGTAATTCAGGAGGTAAAAGATAAGCTTGATGCTATTAAGGAAAGCTCTTTCCCTCCTGGTATGGATTACAAAATCAGTTACGACGTTTCAAACTTCTTGAATGCCTCTATCGAAAAAGTAGTACATACCTTGTTTGAGGCGTTTATCTTGGTGGCGATCGTAGTATTCCTGTTCTTGGGTGACTGGCGTTCTACACTGATTCCAACCATAGCAGTACCAGTATCCTTGGTCGGTGCCTTTATCTTTATGCAGATGTTTGGCTTGACGATCAACTTGATTTCGCTGTTTGCCCTAGTATTGGCAATTGGTGTAGTAGTCGATGATGCCATTGTAGTAGTAGAGGCTGTTCACGCCAAGATGGCGGAGCAACACCTCACACCTTTCCAAGCCGTTAAGGTTGTATTGCACGAAATCAGTGGTGCCGTAATCGCGATTACACTCCTGATGACAGCGGTATTCGTTCCAGTAGCCTTTATGTCAGGACCTGTAGGTATTTTCTACAGACAGTTCTCGATCACGATGGCCTGTTCTATCGTCCTTTCAGGTTTGGTTGCCTTGACGCTTACACCAGTACTTTGTGCGATGATCCTGAAGGATACACATGGAAAACCAAGAAAGAAGACACCTATCAACAGGTTCTTGGATTGGTTTGATGAGGTATTTGAAAAGGTTACAGGGAAGTACATCGGATTCCTAAAACTGATCGTCAACCGCAGGTTGGTGACGTTTGGTCTCTTGTTGGCATTCTGTGCTGGTATTTGGGCAACTTCTAATACACTACCTTCCGGTTTTATTCCGAATGAGGACCAAGGTATGATCTATGCGATTATCCAGACACCTCCGGGCTCTACATTGGAAAGAACCAACCATATTTCTCGTCAGCTTCAGGAAATGGCTGAGCATATCGAGGGAATTGAGTCGGTATCGTCACTTGCTGGTTACGAGATCCTGACAGAAGGTAGGGGTTCCAATGCGGGTACCTGTATGATTAACTTGAAAGACTGGTCAAAACGTAAACACTCTGCAGCTGAGATTATCGAAGAGTTGGAGGAGGAAGCCCACCATGAGATTCCTGGTGCGACTATCGAGTTCTTCCAGCCACCAGCGGTTCCTGGTTACGGTGCAGCAGGCGGTTTTGCACTTCGTCTGTTGGATAAAACCAACTCAGATGATTATAAGGCATTTGAAAAAGTGAATGATGAGTTCATGGCGAAGTTGAAAGAGCGCAAGGAGCTGACAGGTCTGTTTACTTTCTTCGCTGCCAACTATCCGCAATATGAGGTAGAGATTGATAACAAGGCTGCTATGCAGAAAGGTGTTTCGATCGGTAAAGCGATGGACAATTTGTCAATCCTTATTGGTAGTACATATGAACTTGGTTTTATCAGGTTTGGTAGTTTCTACAAGGTTTTCGTTCAATCATCTCCAGAATATAGAAGATTGCCGGACGATGTCATGAAACTGTATGTGAAAAATGACCGTGATGAGATGGTACCTTACTCTTCTTTTATGAAAATCAAGAAGACTCAAGGACTAAATGAGATCACTCGTTATAACATGTACACTTCATCTTCAATCAATGGTTCACCAGCTCCAGGGTATAGTAGTGGTGAAGCGATTGAAGCAATCAAGGAAGTCGCCAAAACACTTCCAAGAGGTTATGGCATTGACTGGGCTGGTCTTTCTAAAGATGAGGTAGCTCGTGGTAATGAAGCCATCTATATCTTCCTGATTGTATTGGGATTCGTGTACTTGGTACTAGCGGCACAATACGAAAGTTTTGTACTTCCATTGTCCGTAATTCTTTCTCTGCCAGCAGGTATTTTTGGATCATTCATTCTGCTTAAGGTCATGGGCTTGGCCAATGATATATATGCGCAGGTCGGACTGGTCATGCTGGTTGGTTTGTTGGGTAAGAACGCCGTACTGATTGTCGAGTTTGCTATCCAGAAACATGAGCAAGGATATACCGTTCTTGAAGCTGCCATTGCAGGTGCAAAAGAACGTTTCCGTCCGATCCTGATGACCTCATTTGCCTTTATTGCAGGTCTGATCCCATTGGTACTTGCAACAGGTCCAGGTGCTATCGGTAACCGTACTATTGGTTCGGCGGCAGCCGGCGGTATGTTGCTGGGTACTATTTTCGGTGTCATCATCGTACCGGGTCTTTACTACATTTTCGGTACAATCGCTGCAGGTCGTAAGTTGATCCAGGATGAAGATGAGATGCCATTAACGGAAGATACTGAAACTGAAGAAGACACTGAAGACATAGCATACAATGTGTAAAAGAGTAATATATAAATGTATAAAGCTGGCCTGTATACCGTTAGCTTTTACAGCTTGTAAAATTCCAGCAATCGTTGATAAACCAATAAACAACACTGTTCCTGCGAGTTATAATGACTCGCAGGATTCTACCAACGTAGCTGAAGTACAGTGGAAAGAATATTTCACAGATCCTCATTTGAATGAACTGATTGATGTCGCTTTGAAGAACAATCAGGAACTGAATATCATGCTACAGGAAATTGAGGTAGCAAGAAATGAGGTGAGAGCCAAAAAAGGAGAGTACTTACCATCTGTTAGTCTTAGAGGTGGAGCAGGTGTTGATAAAGTTAGTAGATACACCAATATTGGTGCTAGTGAAGCTACTACTGATATTGAGCCTGGAAGGGAAACTCCTGAGCCATTGCAAGACTACCTGTTAGGAGCTTTTGCTACTTGGGAAGTGGATATCTGGCATAAGTTACGTAATGCCAAAAAGGCGGCACTCAATCGCTACCTATCTTCTGTAGAAGGTAAAAACTTTATGGTAACTAGCCTGATTGCTGAAATTGCTAACTCATATTATGAGCTATTGGCACTTGACAATCAGTTGGATATTGTAGAGAGAAATATTGAGATACAGACAAATGCCTTGAAAATTGTAAGACTGCAGAAGGAAGCGACTAAGGTGACCGAATTGGCAGTACGTAAGTTTGAGGCAGAAGTGTACCATACCAGAAGCCTTCAGTTTGATATTCAGCAGAAGATTACAGAAACTGAGAACAAGCTGAACTATTTGGTAGGTAGATTCCCTCAGCCTATTGAAAGAGAGTCAGAAGCGTTCATTAGCTTGGTTCCTGACCATATTCAAGCAGGTATTCCATCACAGTTATTGGCAAATCGCCCTGATATCAGACAGGCGGAACTGGAGTTGGTAGCAGCGAAGCTTGATGTGCAAGTAGCTAAAGCTAACTTCTATCCTTCATTGGGTATTACAGCTGGTATTGGCTTGCGGGCATTTGACCCAACTTATTTGGTGAAAACACCGGAGTCGATGCTTTTCTCACTGGCAGGGGATTTGACAGCACCACTGATCAATAAGAATGCAATTAAGGCAACTTATTTCAGTGCAAATGCTAAGCAAATTCAGGCTGTTTACAACTATGAGCAGACGTTGTTGAATGCTTACATCGAAGTAGCAAATCAATTGTCAAAGATCAATAACCTTGAGCAGAGCTACGACCTGAAGTCTAAAGAGGTGGATGCACTTACGCAATCAATCAATATTTCCAATGACTTGTTCAGATCGGCAAGAGCAGACTATATGGAAGTACTGATGACTCAACGTGATGCTTTGGAGTCAAAGTTTGAGTTGATCGAGACTAAAAAAGAGCAAATGAGCGCTTTAGTTAATATATATCAAGCACTTGGTGGTGGCTGGGATGCCACACAGCAACCGGCTGATGCTAATTAATAATTAGTAGGTTGTCCAGGTTTCATTTGAGATTGATTCACTAGCATGAAAGCCATTGAGGTCGTTGACTTCAATGGCTTTTTTTGTTTAGTCTCAATTGTATTTTTTAAGTAGCGTTTGATTGAGTGTTTTGGGACTATTTCTTATATGCTTTTTAAATATAATGCGTAATAAGACTCGTGTGAGGGTGTTTTATTAAGTCGAAAAGGTATTTTGCTATAGTGAAAATTAGAAGAGGGTTTTTGGATAAAATACAGTTTCATAACAAAGTGTTTTGGCTGTCTTTAAATCAGAAGTAGTACACGGATTTGAGCCCAATAAAAAAGGTGGACAGTTTTGATGTCCACCTTTTTTACTTTGCAATTTCTAAGTTGAGATAGAAACGGCTATTGTCTTTCGTAATGGTATCTGCCCGGTATTCTTTTATCCAAGGCATTGGTATCTACTTGTTCCAATAAACTGTTGGCAATAGGCATCAGTTCGCTTTCCGGATTTTTTTCAATGAAATCACTGATAGCTTGATGGTACTCTTTGAAGAAGATAGCCGTCTGTCCAACGATCAGTACCTCCAACATTTGGAATTTATCTTTTAGCCCATTGGTAGGATACCTTACTAATGTCTCTTCAATCAGCCTCTGAGCATTTTCATAGTTACCTGACTTATACAGTCTGTATGCCCTTTCGTAGTTCTTTTCAGCAGCTCTGTTCATCAGGTTATTCTGCGAGACATACTGTGGATTAATAATGATCTTCGCGTAAAACGACTCAGGATGTTGTTCCAGTAGGACATTTTTGTATATCTCCTGATCACAGTTTTGATCCTTGCAAAGTGTATAGAAAATATAAACAGCTTCAGGAGTGTACACACCCTTGTCAAACTCATTTATAAGGCGCTGACAGATTTGCTCAGCATCTGGATAACTTTTGATTTTGTAGATATATACTTTCATCAGGCTGAAGAGTGCTTCTTCAAGCTCGTTTCGTATTTGCTGGATATCTTCAGGTGAAGTAGGTATTTCAGCTTGACGTTGCTCAACAGATTTAACTGAAGCAAAAACGTCTTCTTCAGCGGCTTTGCGTTGCTGCTCATCCTGTGCCAATGCTTCTTTTAGGTTGTTGGTTTCCACCTTCTGTTTGCGGGATCTTCTCCAGTTATCTTCCAAAGGCCTGCTGCCCCAAGTCCTTAAGAAGGCAGAGCTACCAGCCACTGATGCAGTTGCATTGTAGAAGTACCAGCTGTTACCTCCTTTAGTACTTGGTAGCTCACTGGTAACCATTTTGAGGTTTCTTCTTCCTTCATTGATTTTATCATACTCCTGCTGTTGGATGATGGATTCCTTTTCAGATGTAATCTCCTGCTCGAAGATTGACTGCTGTTCTTCAGGAGACATTTGAGAAAGCTTGAGCAACCTGTCTTTTTCTTCAATGATAGAAGTGAACTTAGCCAAATCTTTCAGGTAGTCCGCTCGTGTGGCAACCTGCTCATAGTCAGGGATGGTTTTTGGCAAAGTTTGGATAGCACTATCATAGTAGGCAGCAGACTTTACATAGTTGGTTTTTTCAGTATAGTAAAGCTGACCTGTCAACAAGTATGAGTAACCTTTTTGAATTTGATCCTTGGTACTCAGTTGAATAGATTCATTCAAGTATGTTAGAGCTTGATCCAAGTCAGGGCGTTTTAGCTCTACTTTTGCCATCTCATAGTAGATACGGTCACGGTAGTCCCAGTTTTTCAAGTCTTTCAGTGACTTCTGAAAATACTTGTCAAGTTCTTCAGATATTTCAGGGTTGGAAAGTTCCTGAGGTTGTACCGCTTTAGCGTTTAGTGCTGCCACGAACTCAAGATCGTAAGAGGTGTTGATCTTGGATACTGTATGGAAGTAGTCGTATGCTTTTTCGTTATCATTTAATTGTCGGTAGAGTTGACCTAGAATGAAAAAATAGCGGGCACGTCTGTTTTTATCTTCTTCCAAAGGCGCTGCAAGGTGCAAGTGTTCTGCTGCAGGGGCAAAATTTCTTTCTAGTCTATAGTAATGTGCCATTGTCAAATGGTACATCTTAGTATTTTCCTTATTGAAAGGGCGTGTGTCATCATTGATAGCTTGTTTCACCACCTCCATATTACGAGGCTCATCTTTTTCAATAAAAAGTCTGAGCATCCAAATCAAGGCTTCATGTACCTCAGCAGGGTCCTCACTGTTCGCATAGACGTACTTGTAAGTATCGAGGGCATTGTCATAATCCTCCTGATAAAGGCGTGAACGTGCTATCAGGTTATAACAGTCATCAATCCATTTGCTGCCCTTGTGCCATTTGATCGGCAATGAAGCTTTTTTGATGATGTATTCCATACCCTCTTTTTGTGCGTTGGTACGTGTCGAGTCTATTTCGTCAAACACAAAAAGCACATCATTGTAGTCATTCTGGATATTTTCAAAGAAGGCTTGTTCTACTTCTTTCAGTTTTTCGTTGGCTAAAAAGTAGGCATTGTAGTGTGCGGCAGTATCATGATAAAACTGGCACCCTCCCAATAGAAGAAGAGGGAAAGCTCCGATAATTAGTCGTAGAAGTATCTTGTTTAGAATGTTTGTCACGCCTTATCAATATTTAAAATTTTCGGTATAGGGTCTCACAAAGCAGGTGTAATAGTTGTCCTGACGCTTGCACATTGTTGAGTTTTAAAAAGCAAGTTAACTTTTTTATCCTCAAAATATGTGCATTATATATAAAATCGTTAGGAGAAATAACAAGAAAATGTTAGAAAGTTACCTTTTTAAGTAGTATGGTTAGGAAGTGCTAACACCTATTAAATAAAACTCTGAAAGTTATAATTCAATCATAGTTTTGTGAAAAAGAATAAGATTGATTTACTTTTGTGGATATGGGATGTTCCCATGTTTTTTTAAGGGGTAGTGTGGGTATGTCAACTCAGTAAAACATGTTGAAAGGAAATTTTAGCATTTGTTTTGCATAGACAGCCTCGGTTTTATAGGTCCATAAGTTGGTGCCTGATCCGAATAAGATTGAATTTAATCCTGATGAGACAAAAAAAGACATTATCAAGCTGGCTTGCCTCTAGGTTTGTGCTGGTGGTTCGGGACGAGGAAACCTTTGCAGAGAAAGGTTCTTATCCTTTTACTTATGCAAAAGTAGTTTTACTGTTAGGTAGTATATTTACAGTAATGCTGCTGGGGAGTTTCTTGATGATGAAGACGCTTTTGGCAAGGTGGTTTGACCCTCACTATGCATATGTGAGAACTGACCAAAAGCTAATTGAACTTGAGGAACAGATAGACTCTTTGCAGTTGGCTGTAGCTAACAGAGATCTTTACATTCATAATATACAAGCCGTATTGAACGGTAATGTTGGAGACGAAAAGGCTGATGCGAATGCTTCGGAAGATGAAAATGCGTCAGTAGTAGAGGAACAGGCCCCAACAGAACAGCCCGTACCTGTGACAGATGCATTAGCGAGTATCTCACCAACTGACTCAATATTCAGAGAACAATTCGAGAATATTGATACAGAGCCAGCCCGGAATGTAAGCAGTACAAGAGCACTTTTGGAACAGATTTTCTTCTTCCCACCTATTAGTGGAGTAATTAGTAATCGATTTAACATTAGTGAGAAGCATTATGGTATAGACCTTGTAGCCAAAGCAAACGAACCGATTAAAGCTGTGGCTGATGGAACGGTCGTAATGTCTTCTTGGACACAAGATTCTGGATATGTGATTGGCATCCAACATAAAAATGAGTTGGTGTCGTTCTATAAGCATAACTCAACACTGTTGAAGAAAGTAGGAGATGACGTAAGAGCTGGAGATATTATTGCCATTATTGGTAACAGTGGAGAACTAACGGATGGGCCTCACCTGCACTTTGAACTTTGGTACAAGGGCAACCCAGTGAACCCAGCCAACTTTATAGTATTTGAATAGGCTTTAATCAAGAGGTTTTTTAAGTTATATAGCGTTTAATTTGGAGTAAGCCGATGCGTATTTGACGCAAAGGAACGGTACTTGCTTCATAAAACTAGGATAAGAATCATGAGTCTTTTTGGGAACAAAAACGAAAAGGAAGCTGAAATGCATCAATTAAGCGAGTCAAGCAACAAGATTGCTAAAGGAACAACAATCAAAGGAGATGTAGAAACTTATGGTAACTTCCGTTTGGAAGGTAAGCTGGTAGGTAACATCCGCTCGAAATCGAGAGTAGTATTGGGTAAAGATGCCCATGTAGAAGGTAACATCTATGCGCAAAGTGCAGAGATCGAAGGTGAAGTAACAGGTGTTGTAGAAATTACAGAGAGCCTAGTGCTGAGACCAACGGCTGTCGTTCATGGTGATATCGTTACCAATAAACTGACAGTAGATCCAGGAGCTGCCTTTAATGGACAGTGTCGTATGGGTGAGAGCGCAAAAGGATCTGCAGCTTCTACTGTAAAGAAAGAGAAAGTTGAAAAAGCAGCCGCACAAGAAGCCTCAACAGCAACAGCTTAAGAAAGGGCTAGGCAAGTTTAATAACTATATACGCTATATCTCTCTAAGTACAGAGATGATCGGCGCAATGCTATTGTGTGCTTGGCTAGGACGAATGTTGGACCAATGGCAGGAGACGGACAAACCGTATTTTACGATTGGATTCCTACTTTTCGGAGTTTTCTCTTCGTTGATGCTACTCATTAAAGGACTGAAGAAAATCTCTGATGATAATAAGAGACGGAAAGATCCGGATGAAAAATAACTTCGCATTATGAAGTATTTAAAAAAAGCGTCTGAAAAAAGTCAGACGCTTTTTTTATGTAAAAAATTAAGGAAACCTCTCTTTCCATTACTTTATGGCTACATTTGTGCTTTGGCTCAAATGATAAGTTTTGTAAACATTTAGGATTTAATGGTATAAAACACACTAAAAAGGCTTTTGTTTAAAGTATATTTTTTTAAGTTTGCAGCCGAATTAAGAGAACGGAATGCGACGGGTACAGAATGGAATAACTTCAGGGTACTTCAAATTAGATAGTTGACTGAAATACAAACTCCAACATCCAAGCTTTCAATAAAATTTGCAAGACACAAACAAATGGCAAAGATCGGTAGTCGAGGGTGGTTTTATGGGGGGATACTTGTGTTGTCCTCGATTTTCTCTGTAGCAATAATTTTTATGCCTCACTTTATTGAAAGCATTACAAGGTGGTTTACTTTCCCACTATTGGCGGTTAATATTGTGTTGGTAGTTATATCATATGAAATCATATCACTTGGCACAAAAGAAGGCGGAATAGCTTTTTATAATTTTTTTATGGGGGCTACAGTCCTAAGACTGTTCTCGGGTATTGGGTTATTTCTTACCTATATGATACTCAGTGAGGCGGGTAAAAGTGAGAAGATTGTGTTTGCAATTACTTTCTTCACATTTTATTTCTCTTACACCATGTTTGAAATTATTAACCTATTCTCTAAATTGCGCCAAAATTCGTTAGAGACTAAGAATAACCGATGAAAAACTTGAACTTTTCTTGGCTAAGGTACTTCGTTTGCGGCTTGCTGGTAGCCGGTTTATTTACTGCAGTTTCACCTGCATACGCATCTGAAGAGAAGGGTGGGAACGAACTAGGCTTCAATCCGACAGAAATGATCCTGCACCACGTATTAGATGATTACTCGTGGCACATAGCAGATTGGAAAGATGAGACGGGACACGAGCATGTGGTTTCGATTCCACTTCCTGTAATTTTGTTCACTGATGGAAACCTGGATGTGTTTATGTCTAGTGCTTTTCACCACGGAGAACATACAGTAGTGAAAGGAGACAGAGAGTATAAACTGGATCACGGACACATTGAAGAGGTAAATGGAAAGAAAGTTTGGGATTTCTCATTTACAAAGAACGTGACATCGATGTTCTTATCAGTAGTATTACTGTTTGTGATATTCTTTGCCGTTCTAAAAGGTTACAGAAACAGAAAAGGACAATCTCCTAAAGGGATTCAGTCTTTCTTTGAACCAATCATCATCTTTATCAGAGATGAGGTAGCAAAACCAACTTTGGGTAACAGGTCCGAGAAATTCTTGCCTTACCTATTGTGTGTTTTCTTCTTTATCTGGTTCAATAACGTGTTGGGCTTGTTCCCAGCCGCAGCTAACTTGTCTGGTAATATCGCATTTACAATGACATTGGCAGTATTTACATTGATCGTGACCAACGTAAATGGTAATAAACACTACTGGCAGCACATCTTTGCTACACCAGGTGTACCAAAGCCGTTGTTGATCATTATGGCACCTGTAGAGATTATGGGTATCTTTACAAAGCCAATTGCCTTGATGTTGCGTCTTTTTGCTAACATTACGGCAGGTCACATCAGTATCCTGTCATTCATTACACTGACATTCATTCTGAAGAGTGCATTGATCGGTTTTGCTGCAGGTCTGTTGATTGTGCCATTGTATTTCCTTGAGCTTTTTGTAGCATTGCTGCAAGCTTATATCTTTACAATCCTTACTGGTCTGTACATTGGTATGGCTACTGAGGAGCACGGTGATCACCACTAATCTGGTAGGAACCATTTGGATTCGTATTCAATCTTTTGAATAGTATATAGTTTAATATTTATTTCAATTCTAAATTTTAACAAAAATGCTACTTGCAATTTTGCTAGAAGTGATTGGTTCTATCAGCCAAGTAGGTGCTGCTGTTGGAGCTGGTCTTGCTGTAATCGGCGCTGGTCTTGGTATTGGTAAAATCGGTGGAAACGCTGTAGAATCAATGGCTCGTCAGCCAGAATTCGCAAGCAACCTGCAAACTGCGATGATTATCGCTTCAGCCCTGGTAGAGGGTGTTGCGCTGTTCGCAGTAGTAGTTTGTCTGCTGATCGGTCTGGGTTAATTCTCAAGACAAAGATCTTCAAAAACTTGGATGACCTGCCCATCAGGGTTTGCCTGGGGCAGGCATCTTCTTGAAAAGCATATCATTTGAACTATTATATATAAAGTATAAGAACAATGAGTATCATAACTCCTGGTATTGGCCTGATTTTCTGGACGACATTATTTTTCCTCATTGTGGTATTCATTCTCGGTAAGAAAGTGTTCCCTGAGATCGCAAAGGCACTGAGAGAAAGAGAAGACTCAATTGATAAAGCACTGAACGAAGCAGAAACTGCTCGTAAAGATGTAGCAGGGCTGAAAGCGGACATCGATAAGATGAAGCAAGAAGCTAGAGCAGAGCGCCAAGAGATTATCAAGGAAGCTGAAGGACAGGCTAAGAAAATTGTTGTTGATGCACAAGAGGCTGCCAAGTCTGAGGGTGATAGAATCATCAAAGAGGCTAGAGAATCTATCGAAGCTGAGAAGAGAGCTGCAATGGCTGAGGTAAAAGATCAAGTGGCTACACTGTCTCTGGAAATCGCTGAGAAAGTGATCCGCCAAAAGCTAGAAGCAGACGAAGCACAGAAGCAATTGGTAAAAGAACTGCTTGCTAAGTAATTAATTGAATCTTTAGGCTCTATGGAATGGTTCTATGCTGAGTGTATGCTTGAACCAGTATCGCCCATAGAACCGTGCAACCATAAACCATTAACAAAATGAGCGCGGAATCAAGAGTTGCCGTCAGATATGCCGATGCACTGATCACGCTAGCTCAGGAGCAGGGCACGCTTGAGCGTATCAAGCAGGACATGGAGATGATCAAAGCAACGATCAAAGACAGCAGAGACCTGAAACTGTTCCTGAGAAACCCTGTAGCTCCCCTTGACAAGAAAGCAGGTGTTCTGAATGCATTGTTTGCCGATAAAGTGGACAAGGTGGTGACCAACTTCCTGAAGTTGGTAGCAGACAAAGGCAGAGCGGATGTGATGGAGGATATCGTTGATGCAGTAATTGCTAAATACGAGAAAATTAAAGGCATTCAGACAGCTACCGTTAAAACGGCTTTCCCTATTGACGAAGAACTGAGAGCGGCATTTACCGCAAAAGTGAAGCAAATTTCAGGAAAGGATAGTGTTGAACTTAATGAGGTGATTGACAAATCTCTGATCGGAGGTTATGTACTCAATGTCAACGACAGACAGATCGACACTTCGGTTGCCTCACAATTGAAGCAATTGAAGCAGTCATTTGCCGAATAAGAATAAGATTTAATGTTAGGCAGTATTTTTACTGCTGACAGTATATTTTGGACGAAAGTCCACTTTTATTTCTACGAACAATAAACTATAAAAAATAAGATACAATGGCTCAAGTAAGACCGGACGAGGTGTCTGCAATTCTTAGAGAGCAACTGACCAACTTTGAAGGACAGGCTAGCCTGGAGGAAGTTGGTACCGTACTCCAGGTAGGTGACGGTGTTGCTCGTATCTACGGACTGACGAATGCGCAGTCAGGTGAGCTGCTGGAGTTCGAGAGTGGTTCTATTGGTATGGTGTTGAACCTTGAAGAAGATAACGTAGGTGCCGTAATCATGGGTAATTCTACTGAAATCAAAGAAGGTGACACTGTAAAAAGAACTAACCGTATTGCTTCTGTAAAAGTTGGTGAAGGTGTG
The DNA here is from genome assembly GCF_036880985.1 of Limibacter armeniacum. Taxonomy (NCBI): domain Bacteria; kingdom Pseudomonadati; phylum Bacteroidota; class Cytophagia; order Cytophagales; family Flammeovirgaceae; genus Limibacter; species Limibacter armeniacum. Next base: position 1,846,003 of record NZ_JBAJNO010000009.1, on the reverse strand, counting down.
TTCGGTCGTGTAATCGACGCCCTTGGTCAGCCAATTGATGGCAAAGGCGAACTGGCAGGTGACCTGTACGAAATGCCACTGGAGCGTAAAGCACCTGGGGTACTGTTCCGTCAACCAGTAAACGAACCACTGCAAACTGGTATCAAGTCAATTGACGCGATGGTGCCAATCGGTAGAGGTCAGCGTGAGCTGATTATTGGTGACCGTCAGACTGGTAAGACTGCAGTTGCAATCGATACGATCATCAACCAGAAAGAGTTCTACGACAAAGGAGAGCCAGTATATTGTATCTACGTTGCAGTAGGTCAAAAAGCTTCAACAGTTCGTGGTGTAGTAGCTTCACTTGAAAAAGCGGGTGCTATGGAGTACACTACAATTGTAACTGCCAACGCATCTGACCCTGCACCAATGCAGTACTTTGCGCCATTTACAGGTGCTGCTGTAGGTGAGTTTATCCGTGACACTGGACGTCCTGCATTGGTTATCTATGATGACCTTTCTAAGCAGGCAGTAGCATACCGTGAGGTATCCCTGCTACTGAAACGCCCTCCAGGACGTGAAGCTTACCCAGGTGACGTATTCTACCTTCACTCTCGTCTGTTGGAGCGTTCTGCAAAGATCAACTCTTCTGACGCGATTGCAAAAGATATGAACGACTTGCCAGAGTCAATCAAGCACTTGGTTAAAGGTGGTGGATCACTGACTGCCCTTCCAATCATTGAAACTCAGGCGGGTGACGTTTCAGCATATATCCCGACCAACGTAATTTCAATTACAGACGGTCAGATCTTCTTGGAGACTAACCTGTTCAACTCAGGTATCCGTCCAGCGATTAACGTAGGTGTATCGGTATCACGTGTAGGTGGTAACGCTCAGATCAAGCCTATGAAGAAAGTAGCGGGTACATTGAAACTGGATTTGGCTCAGTACCGCGAGTTGGAAGCTTTCGCTAAATTCGGTTCAGACCTGGATGCTGCGACTAAGCTGACAATTGACCGTGGTCAGAAGAACACTGAATTGCTGAAGCAGGCTCAGTACAACCCATTCTCAGTAGAGGAGCAGGTTGCTGTAATTTGGGCTGGTACTAACGGTATTCTTGACCCAGTTCCAGTAGAGAAAGTGAAAGCTTTCGAAGCTGAGTTCTTGCAAGTACTGGAAAGCAAGCACAAGAGCACACTGGACGCTATGGCTAGCGGCAAGTGGAGCGACGAAATCATTGAGGTACTAAGAACAGTAGGTAAGGCAGTTGCTGCCAACTACAAAGCTTAAATATAAAGTAATCAGTAGTTAGTAGTTAGTATCATCATACTGACTACTAACTATTAACTACTAACTACTAAAATTTGAATAATGGCTGGTCTTAAAGAAGTTAAGGAAAGAATTGTTTCTGTTAAGTCTACGCAGCAGATCACCAAAGCTATGAAAATGGTGGCGGCATCTAAATTGCGTAGGGCACAGGACAAGATCACGCAAATGCGTCCTTACTCTGAAAAGCTGTTTTCAATCCTCGAGAACGTAACTTCATCACTCAGAGGCGAAGTGGAAAACCCTTTCGCAGTTGAGCCTGAAGCAATTAATAACGTCCTGATCTTCGTAGTGACTTCTGATAGAGGTCTGTGTGGTGGTTTTAACGCCAACATTATCAAAGCAACCAAATCACTGATTGCTGAGAAATACGCAGAGCAGGAAAAAGCTGGTAATGTGACACTCGTTTGCATGGGTAAGAAAGGTTACGACCACTTCCGCAAGAGAGGTTACAATATCATCAGTGACTATGTTGGCATCTTCCAGGACCTTAACTTCGAGCAAGTAAAAGAGGCTGTTGAGATGGCAATGGACGGTTTCCTGAACGAAAAATACGATGCAGTACACGTTGTATACAATGAGTTCAAGAACGTGGTAACACAGATCGTTCACACTGACCGCTTCCTTCCGGTAGCACCAGCTGTTAAAGAGGGTGAAGCAGAAGCAGAAACTGAAATCGATTATATCTTTGAGCCTGAGAAAGAGCAGATTATTAAGGAGCTGATCCCTAAATCGCTGAAAATCTCATTCTATACAAGAGTACTTGATTCAAATGCTGCAGAGCAAGGAGCACGTATGAGCTCAATGGATAAAGCAACTGACAACGCAGGAGAACTGATTAAAGAACTGTCGTTGCAGTACAACAGATCAAGACAGGCAGCTATTACAACCGAGATCACAGAGATCGTAGGTGGTGCAGCCGCACTTGCCAACAACTAAGGCAAACTGATCTGAAAAATATACAGCCTAGCACTTTTACAGTGCTAGGCTTTTTTTGTGTTTCAACTTTGATCTTGAGAATGATTATTCATTTTGAATGAAATTTTTTTTAAAGACTTTTTTAATAAAAACCATTTTTTGGCGATAGAATAATCAATTCCTTATTACCCGCTTTGTTAACTAATATTTTATAAAATTTCTAAAAACAATATAATCAACTAATAACATCGTATATTCAAATAGAGGGTGTTTCTGTAATTGTTTGGGAATGAGTGAGTAATAGAGACGAAAGAGCCGTCTTTAATACTTAATATTTTTTTATTGTATAATTAAATTCTTTTTATTTGTGTACATCGGAAGGAAGACCACTATCAATATTACCTTGTGAAATCAGACATCTACTGGACAAATGACCTTTTACAGAGAGGTATCCAGATTAGGCCTCACACACCTGACTTTTTCCACTAGCTCCAGCAATGCACTGACGATTCAATGACAACTTGAGGGTACATACTGACCGAAATTAATGGGGTTGAAATTAGCAAACTTAAAACGCTGCAACTATGATTTTACCGACTGACAAAAAACTTGCTACCATTGATCATGATAAGGTTCGTTCACTTGACCCACTGGGATTTGACGAATACAGAGATGTGGTAATCGCCTTTAACAAAAATGACGAGGTAAGAGAACTGATCGCAATAGCACAAGATCTTACTGAGAAGGCTATCAAACTCAACACAACTGACCTTTATAAGGCACTGGCAATCGTTCGTGACCTTGGTATCGTAGCAGGTTCTATCAAGCGTTTGCAAATTGCTCCTGTAAAGGAAGTAGAACAGATTGACGGACTGCTGTTAGAACTGTCAACAGTGACAGGCTTACCAGCTAGGGACACGCTCCTGCATTATGTACTTTGGAACCCAGAAGGGGACAGAGTTCGTACCTATACAGGTGAGCAGGAAGAAGTGGATTTTATTAATAAGCTTCGTAGTGTACTTCCTATGGACGAGGAGACACTTTACAAGTTGACAGAGATGCCAAAGGTTATCGTAGGTGTGAAGTCCTTGAAACAGGCTTCAGCGGCACTTGATTATCCTTTGGAACAGATCAAAGATGAAATGGCAACTGAAATTGCATCACCATTCTATAAGGAAACACTTCAGGAGTACTTTGCAGATGTAATCATCAGAGGCAAGCACCTTGCAGGACCATGCCAATTCCTTTCATTGGCATAAACTGAGGGCTATTTGATATAAAAAAGGTCGTTACTGCTTTTAGTAACGACCTTTCTTTTTATATATGCTTAACCGCAGCATTTCTTATATTTTTTACCACTTCCGCACGGACATGGGTCATTACGACCTACTTTATGAGGATTCACTTCCTCTTTTGGGTCCAGTTTTCCGCTATGGAAATACCATACGCCATCTACTTTTCTGAAGGTCGAATTTTCATGATGAGACTTCAGGGCGTTACCTTCCTTGTAGTGAGCCTTGAACTCTACTTTTCCGATTTCATGGTTGATACTTCCCAACTCACGACTGATCAGCTCAAGACCTTGCCATTCTGTATTTTTAGCCCATTCAGCAATGGTGGCTTTGTCATGAGATTTTCTCTCTGATGGGTGAACGGTATTGATGATATAGTCAATCTCATTTTTGACATGGGCAGTATAACGTGATCTCATCAATTGCTCAGCTGTTTTCGGCTTTTCAGTACCACTGATGTAAGGACCACAACAGGTATCATAGGATTTGCCTGATCCACAAGGACATTTTTCCATAACTATTCTTTTCTTGAAACTCATCAATTACGCAGTCCGCAAAGATAATTATTTAAAACAGAAGAGCGTAATGACGATGGCTGTCGATGGGTCTGAGTAGTGGATAAAGGGAAAAAAAGAAGGTCAAAAAATTACCGAACAGGGGTAATAAAAAGTGTAAAGCAAAAAGTTGTATAGATAGTGAGTTAATGGCTTCAATGAAGCGCTAGTCGATAGGGTTTTTAGTTAGGTTATAGATGATTGATATAAGGGTTAAAATTAAATAATGGGAATAATTTAGGTTTAACGCTGGGTCCGATAGTTACTGACTTTGTCAGTCGTAATCTTGATATGTCACAAAAGTAGGGCAAGGATATTACTTGATTGTCACAAGTGCATTGTGAAATAATGGATTTAGCGTAATTAAAATGAATAAAATGTTAAAACTGAAATGGTACTAAAAAGCCACCCTAAACCAGAGTTTGGGGTGGCTTACTTATAAATAAAACGAAATGTTTTTCTAGATACTGTATACCTTCAGGTAGCCATCATCCTCGGAGCTTACCAAAAGCAAAGGTTTGGAGGTTGGACTCTTGTCTGCATCAATAAAGAGGATTCCTTCAGGAGCATCGCCAGTTAGGAGTGTTTGCATAAACTGTGGAGACTCTGGTACAGAAACATCATAGACCAATACAGCGTCTGCACGTTCAAGTCCAACAAAGGCGAGGATTTTTCCATTGACAGCACCAATCGCTACACCTTCCGGTTCGACCCCTTTGTCATCACTTCTGCCATCATCGTAATGTGAAGGTGCTGTGTCCATCAAATCTTTTTCGAGTGTTGAGCAGTCACTTACAAGACTTCCATCACTACCATTCCAGATACTGAATGAGCGAGCACCAAAACCGTAAAGTGTTTCATATATACCATCTTGGTTAGTATCACCTTTAGTGTTGGTGACAATCAGTCTGCCGAGGTTATTCTCCAGTTGAAGTTGTGATACATTGTTAAAGGTAGCAGGATCGAGCGTGATATCCTTTACCCTTACTTCTTCACTGAAGCCTTCATAATCACGGACATCTCCTTCATTGGCGGTCACAAGGTAAGTAACACCATTAATTTCAAAGCTGGCGATGGCATCCGGCTGATAGAATGACATTACAGGGTGGTTTGACAGTAAAACCTGGTCGTCTTTGTTGCTGGCATCCATCAGATTGGTAGCTTGACTAAAGTCTTTTGTACCTAACGGGAAGATATCAGTAATCTGTTGGGAGATCAGGTCGACTTTGGCAATGCCGTTGTTTTCCTGAAGTGTAACCCAAGCAGTCTGAGATTGGCTGTCAATCGTAATATATTCAGGTTCGACATCCTGTGCTAATGTAGCATTTGGTCCGAACACTCTAAACCCTTGTTCTTCCAGCGAAGCTACCTTACTGTTGAACGGCTCAAAGTCCAGTGTTTTGACTGCATAGCTATTGGCTACATCAATAATGGATATGCTCCCTTTTGGGTCAATAGTGTAATCATCGTTAGGCTCACCTTCATTAGCTGATAGGATATACTTTCCATCAGGGCTGAAAGTAACCATATCTGGGAGTGCACCGACAGAGAGAATAGCTTCAGGAGATGTAAGGTTATTGGTCTTGAACAAGACTACCTTACCATTATCAGTCTTGGTGTCAGCTTCAACAGCGATAGCCAGCAGTTCATTCTTAACAGCGACACTATTGACACCACCTCCAAAAGTAGTAATATCAATGCTGGAGACTATTGACATGTTACTGGGATCAGAGAAGTCGATTACATCAACACTTGAACCACTGCTGTTGTTGACTACAAACAGTTGTTGGGTTACAGGATCGTAAGCCGTGATTTCAGCAGCAGCTTCACCACCAATCTTGATTTCACTTATTTCCTTGAATTCACTTGATAAAATTGGCTCATTTTCATTGTTATCCGTATTGTCACACGCAGCCATTAGAGAGGAAAAAATCAGTAATGTACAAAGTTGCTTTTTCATTGTTTTAGCACAAGAATTAAGAGTGGAGAAAAATACCTTCAGAATTACTTCTAAGGGATGTAAAGGTTTGATTTGTTAATTTGACGGGTGCAAAAATAAGCGAGAAAGGTTACCCCTATGTGTACGAAAGGTTGTGAAAAAGTATAGGATATAATTTTCTACATAAAGAATGGATGAAAAATGAAAAAGGAGACCCTCTTTACAGAAAAGTCCCCTTTGAGTTCATAGCTAGTAAATAATATTTTAGAAGCTGAAGCCTAGTCTTGCAAACCAGTAAGCGCCGTTAAAGCCCATTTGGGTTGCTTCCCAGTATCCTCCGCTGTCAGTCTCGTTTGGATCCTGTTTGTCAGGATATACATTGAAAATATTGGAACCACCAACTGTTACTTTCGCATTGTCCGTCATATTGTAAGTCAAGCTGATGTCAGTGGTCATTTTAGGCGTATAATGCTGAACCAATCCATCACCAGACCAAGTACCCATTACGACATTGCCGAAGTAGCTCTGTCTCGCCATTGCTGCAAATTTGCCAAAAGTATAGTCTACCGTCAGGTTACCTTTCCATTCAGGAGCAGAACCTTCAAGGAAATACTTCTCTCTTTCTCCAAAGTAAATATCTTCCTTGCCTTCCAGTTCAGGAGAAGTCTTTACGTCGCCTACCACTTTTGTCTTGTTGTAGTTGGCACCTAAGGAAACTCCCAAGTTGTTTTGACCAATGTCCGTTCTATAGCTTACCACCATATCTACACCTTGTGTTTTGGTATCAATAGCATTGGTAAAGAATGCAGCCTGACCAACACCAAGTGCTTGAAGTTCGTCACCAATCTCAGGATCATCACTTGAGAAGTAACCTGTCAGTACAATTCTGTCTTCAATATCAATCTGGTAAGCATCAACCGTTAGTGTCAGCCCTTCAGTTGGTGTAGCTGTAAAGCCTAGTGAGTAGTTCTTAGAAGTTTCCTCTTTCAGCTTTGGAATTCCAAGAGCCTTGGCTATCTCACTGTCATTTGGTGCCAGTATTACTTCAGTCGCTACGCCCTGAATAAAGTCTGTATAAGTAGAGTTGAAATAAGCTTGTTGTAGTGATGGCGCTCTGAATCCTGTACTGATAGAGCCTCTTAGTGCAAAGCCTTCACCAAAAGAGTATCTGGAAGCTAATTTTCCGTTCACTGTACTACCAAAATCACTGTAGTTTTCTGCTCTTACAGCAGCGCCAACCATCCATGCTTTGGTGATATCCAATTCAGCATCCAGGTATGCAGCTACGTTATGTCTGCTGGCATCTACCTCATTGGAAGGGCTAAATCCTGGGAATCCTTGAGAACCACCTTGCTTATAGCTTCCATCCTCATTCGTAGTCTGTTGGTAATTTTTCCATGTACCTTCCTCACCTGAAAAGATTGTGTACATATCTACTCTGAACTCTCCCCCTGCAGCAATGTTCAATCCTTCCAGTACTTCAGGGAAGAACTTGGAAGCATTCAGGTTGGTCACGTTTTGACCAAATGTAAAGCCACCTGCATAGAAGTCAGTAGGTGAAGTAGCTCCTATTGAAGCATTCAGTGTATTGGAAATATCAAAAGACATCCTGTTGTGCCCGAAAGTATTACTCAAATCAAGGTTCCATCCTTTTACCTTGTGTGTGATTCCGGCTGTTGCAGAGTAGTCTTGAATTTTGGTATTAATATTAGGGACAAAACCATTTGGATAGATTTCAGGGATGTTTCTGTCATCGTCGGCAGCTCTTCCCCAAGCTGCAGATTGTCCTTCTCTGTAGTTGACACCACCAAAGGCATAAACTTTAGTCTTGTCATCCAGTGGCAGCTCCGCATTGATGAATGTGGAGGTATTCAACATCTCGGCATCACCGATAACCCTCATTTCACCTTCAGGTGCTCTGTCAGTCTTGTATCTCTTGTTTACTTCAGCGGATACATTGACAAAACCTTCTTTGCCCATCTTGAAACCAAAATTGGTATTGGCCATCAGGTTCTCGCCATCGCCTTCCTGATAGATGCCGGCAGCAGTATTGATCTCAACCTTGTCAGTTTGTTTTTTCAACACAATGTTAATCACACCGGCAATGGCATCAGATCCGTATTGAGCAGCAGCACCGTCTCTCAGAACTTCGATTCTTTCAATGGCGGAAACAGGAATTGTATTTAGGTCAGTAGCTACCTTGCCTCTTTCTCTTGTTCCCAATAAGTTGACTAGGGAAGAAGTATGTCTTCTCTTGCCATTAATCAGAACCAAAACCTGATCAGGTCCCAAGCCTCTCAAAGAAGCTGATTGGATATGGTCACTACCATCAGATCCCGCATTGTTGTTGGCATTGAAAGAAGGAGCGGCAAACTGAAGCAGCTGTGTAAGATCAACTTGTCCGACTGTATTGGTTACTTTATCCAGTGGCAAAACATCAACTGGAACAGCTGTCTCCAAAGATGATCTGTTAGCATTACGGCTACCGATTACTACTACATCTTCAAGGAAAGTTTCTTCCTCTATCAATTGGACGTTTAAGGTAGTAGCCCCCGATACATTTACTTCTTTATCCTGATACCCTACAAAGCTGAAGATCAATGTTGCAGGACCGTCTACTGCCAAGGTGAATTTACCATCTATATCAGAGGTGGTACCTTTGGCTGTTCCTTTAATCAGGATGCCCACTCCTGGAAGGGGCTCATTTTGCGTGTCTGTTACTGTTCCGCTTATGGTAATGTTTCCGGCAAAAGCCTGTAATGCAGTAAATATGCTTGCCAAGAAAACAAGTAGGCTAATTCTAGACATTGTATTGCTGGTAATTGAAGTCTGTTTGTGAAAATTTAAACAATAGAATTGCAGGACGCCCAATACCTGATTGGTGCCTTTTGGCGTGTATGAAACACATGAGATTAGTAAGGAATGCCTATCGTCGGGATTGTCGTAAGCGTAGATACATTGTTGTATGAATTATTTGGTTTAATTGTATCATCTTTTCAATGCATACCATGTCTGGTATTTATCTGGTAAATTGTTTGTTAGATGATGCAAAAGTAGAAGGAGTATTAGGTGGGTGCAATTAAAAATCAAAAACGTTCAAAATACTTTATTCAAGTTAAAAAATGAACATTGTATTTATTTTTTAACAATTAAGGGTTTTTATAACACTTTTCAAAGGTTGTTCATTGTACTCAAATGAATGTTAGCAGTAAGGGAGAAAAAGAAAAGCACTTCAGAAGTTTTACTGAAGTGCTTCGGTATGTTGTCCTTCAAAAGTATTGCTTTCCTTACATTTCCAGTCCTTCAGTAGCTGCTAAAAGCAGTTCACTGCTGATTCGTTTAGAGTAGTCAGGGTTAATGTACTCGAAATGGATCTTTCCTTCTTTGTCTACAATAAATACAGAAGGAACCGGTAGCTCGTTATGTGATTCTCCTGAAGCTGTTGTCAGGTTGATACCATAATCTTTGTATTTGGTCAAAGTTTGTTGGCTTACTTTAAATGAAATACCGAACTGACGTGCCGCTTCCATCTTACTGTCAGAAAGTAGTGTATAGTTTAGCTCATTTTTGTCAATTGTCGCTTGAAGGTTTTCAGGCGTGTCAGGACTCACTGCTACAATCTGAAAGCCTTTGGCTACAAGTTGGTCAGCAATTGCTCCCAAACCCGAAAGCTGGCGGTTACAATACGGACACCATCCACCACGATAAAATACGAGTACAGTAGGTTTTTGCTTTAAAACCTCTTTGAGAGTAACCTTGTTGCCATTGGTGTTGGTAAGTGCTACTTCCGGTACGCTTTCACCAATAAGCAACGGACTGATGTCTTCTGCTTTGGTTGGGACGTTTTGAGCTGCTGTTACTAGGCTTAATAGTATCCCTGCTATCAGTAATATTGATCTTTTCATTTTGCTTGTAAAGTTTGTGTTTAACGCTGAGGCAAACATACAAATCAGTACAAGCATAAAATGTAGGGAAAATGACAAAAATGCATCGTAATGGAATATTTCAATTCCTTATCCTATCATTTCATAGGTGTAGAGTAGCTTGATCGGTATCCCAAACTGATTGAAATCCAATACAAACTCTTTCTTATCCTGTAGGGCTAATGAACGAAATTGATCTTCAATAAGGCAATAAATTTTTTCACGTTCACTCGTAGAAACCATACTTCTGATTCTCTGTTTTTGGAGTGCGCCCATAGTCCAGTAGGTTCCGAGCTCAAGGTCAGAGATACAGGTTCTGTCAATAATTTTTTCTTGTTGGTTGAGCAGATAGATATAGTTGTTCATAATGGCTTTGTTGCTTTATAATAAGGTATTATTGTATGTTGCTATCTAAAAATATTAATATTATGTTAATATTTAGAATTAAATTTTAAAATATTTATTTATCCGTGCTGTCAATTTTGGTAATGTGTTTGCTCATGGAAATATCAGGTATATGATATAAGGTAAAGCCTTGTCGGTTTTGCCTCATGTTCAATCAGAAACCAAACCCCAAAGACTATGATGACGACAAAACGTTTGATTTTGCTGATGGCATCACTATTTGCCTTAGCATCATGTTCGCAAAAGCAGGAAGAAGGAGGTGAGCAGACGGAAGTACAGACAGCCGCAGCCAGCCTAGCACCTGCCATGGAAGAAAAGCTGAGTACAGCAATGATTGCTGAGATTGAAAAGCAATACGAAAGTGGTGTTGCTGAGATCAAATCCTTTGAGGTACACGAAGAGAACGGTGTACTACAGTTGAAGGCAACAGCATTGCTGGAAGATGGCAGAGAAGTAGAATACAAAGTGAACAAAGATAAGGAGACTGTGACTGAGGATGGTACTCAGGTAGAAGAAACAGAGAGTACTGACCCAGAAGCAGAAGTGACAGAAGAAGAGACTTCTGAACCGACTGAAGGTGAAACTGAAGAAACACCTCAGCAGGAAACAGAGGCTAAGGAGTAAATATCCTTGCTGTTACATACTTTGATGAAATGCCACAGTAAACAACCTGTTTGCTGTGGCTTTTTTATTGATTTCCTATCTCCTCTATCAAGGCTGAAGTCTCAAGTCTATTTTTCCTATCTTTGCGGAAACATTTGGGAGAGACCTTGGTTTTTACTCCCGAAAAGAATAAGCGAAATATATGAAACTGATTGATACACAAGATACTATTATCGCTTTGGCTACTGCTCCGGGTAAAGGGGCTATTCACGTACTGCGTGTTTCGGGGGAGGACGCCATTTCGATTACCAATAAGCTTTTTAAAGGGAAAGACCTTGAAAAGCAAAAAGGGCATACGGCTCATTTCGGGACCATCCGTGATGCAGAAGACCATATTGTGGATGAGGTGTTGGTTACTGTATTTAAAGGGCCGAACTCTTATACAGGCGAAAATACAGTAGAGATCTCTTGCCACGGTTCAGAGTTTATTGTACAGAAATTGCTGAAGCTATTTTCTGAAAATGGTGTACGCTATGCTAAGGCAGGAGAGTTTACAAAACGAGCCTTCCTGAATGGCAAGTTTGACTTGGCACAGGCAGAAGCCGTAGCAGACCTGATTGCATCTGATTCGGATGCCAGCCATGATGCTGCCATGAACCAGATGCGTGGTGGTTTCTCGATAGAGATTAAGGCACTGCGTGAAAAGTTGATCCACTTTGCCTCCATGATTGAGCTGGAGCTGGACTTTGGTGAAGAGGATGTAGAGTTTGCAGACCGTGATGACCTGAAAGCACTGATTTATGAGTTGCAGGCTGTATTGAAAAGACTGATAGAATCTTTCTCTTTAGGAAATGTGATCAAGAATGGTGTACCAACAGTAATTGCAGGTAAGCCAAATGCTGGAAAGTCTACCTTGCTCAATGCACTGCTTAATGAGGAGAAAGCCATTGTATCAGATATTGCCGGTACAACCCGTGACTTTATTGAGGATGAGATTAATATTGGAGGTATAACTTTCCGATTTATTGATACGGCTGGGTTGCGCCATACAGAAGATAAGGTAGAAGCGATAGGGGTAGAGCGTTCTTACAAGAAGATGAAGGAAGCCTCTTTGATCTTCTATATGTTTGATGCTTTGACAGAAGGGTTTGATGAGGTACGCGATGCAGTGGACGAAATCCGCCAGATCGGAACACCCTATATTCTGATTGCCAACAAGATTGATCTGTTACCTGAGAAAAAACTGGCAGGGGAGTTTTCGGTATTCAGCAAGGAGTTGGTGGAAATTTCCGCAGACCAGAAAGAAGGTGTGGAAGATTTAAAAGAAAAAGCGCTGGCATTGGTAAAAGCCGACCAGTTCAGAACAGGAAATACTGTAGTAACCAATGCCCGTCACTACGAAAGCTTGTTTGAAACACAAAAATCATTGGATGATGTGTTAAACGGACTTGGTATGAATATCACAGGTGATTTCTTAGCATTGGATATCCGTACGGCATTACATCATTTGGGAGAAATTACTGGAGAGGTAACGACAGATGATTTGCTGGCTAATATTTTCAGTAAATTCTGCATCGGAAAGTAATAAAGAATTTTTACCATTTATTTCTTCTATTCAAAAGGACAAGGCAGCTAAAAGGCCTTGTCCTTTTTGTATGTTGCGTCAAGCCTGATGAATGTCCGGCTTTAATTATGTACTTATACGGTATTCATCAGAGTTGCCATCAAATAAATTACAGACAGTCTATCTTACCTGAAAAAATCATTAAACCCGAAGAGATCAAAAGATCGTTGCTGATCTATCGCTTCGATGGTGTTCTCAATGACTTCGATTACATATAGCACTCCTTTTTTTGTATGCATCGCACCAAGGTCTTCTTTCATCATCTGAATGCGTTGCTGATTTTCTTTGATGTCCTGCTTCATTTCCTTTAATCCAGACTTGAGCGTGTAAAGGCTATAATCACGGACAGGTATATACCTTGGATCATAAGGAACATCGCTCTTTTCCTGAAACAATGCCCAAGTCTGCTCTTGCAGGGTTTGGTTATATAGGGACAGTTGCTGATCTGTTAAGGTTTCAAGGTGGTTAGATTCTTTTCGGAGCCATTCCATCTCCAGTCTGAGGAGCGTCGGTAAGTCCTTTTGTTTATAGGCTTCCGATACCTGCTTCATCAGCTCTTCTCGCTGTTCTTTTTCCACCTCACTGTTTTCTTTGTCAGGATGCAACAGCTTGGCCAGAGAGTGGTAAAGGCTCTTAAGACTTTTCAGCCTATTCTTCTCGTCTTCTTGTTGCAAGGCTTCTTTTTCCAGTTGTTTCGGTGTTTTCTTCTGCGCTTTTTGTGCAGCTTGCTGTTTTTCAAATGTCGCTTCTGATTTCTTTAAAAGCATTTCTTCGAACGCTTTAAAATCTTCAGGAGTAGCCGTTTCAAAATCAGGCAGGTCAATTTCTTCTCCAAAAGCCTGGCTAAACATGGATTTGGCTAGGTCCTGAAGATGTTCCTTATCGGCTTCAAGTGACTCCTCATAGGTTATGGAAGACCACTGGTCGTAGATGTCAGTCAGAGAAGGTTCCGGCTCCAGTTCAGCAAAAGCCTCATCCAGTAAGAAGGTAATGACTTCTCTTATATTCTCCAGTTGCTTTTTGGTGTACTTATACTGTTCGGTAGACAAATGAATCTGGGTCGCCATCTCCGCTTGCAGCTTTGCTACTTCCTTAATGCTGGGAGCGTAGTCTGAGAGGTACAATTGTAAAAAGGCTTCCATTTTTTCCGTTTCCTTCAGAATTCCTTTCTGAAGGGTATCGATTCGCTTAGTCAGTCGGTTAAATTCTTGCTGGGCTTTGCTTAGTGACTTTTGCTTATCTTTCTGTTCTACCCTGAGAAGCTTGTTTTTCTGGTTCATGTTCTATTGAGTAAGGGTGGAGACTGTTTGATGTGATAATTTAATCAGAAGTGGAATCAGTTGTAGTACGTAGCGTGAAAAAGAAATAAAAATAACATTATTTGAGAAGGAAAGGTAAGTGCCACAGTTTTCTGATCAAAAGAAAAAATATACCTTTCATTATCAGTCTATTATATGCTTAACCCACTAACCAACTATGCCCCAACTCACCCTTTTACAACGTGGAACCATTGCAAGACTCTTGCCTCAAGGATTTTCCTTTGCTGCTATTGCAAGGGAGATTGGGGTAAACCGCTCCACGGTCAAAAGGGAAGTGGAACGCAATTGCAATAAGGATGGCAGCTACCATGCGCCTGCGGCGGAACAGCACAGCCGATGCCGTAAAGCAGTGGCAGGAGTAAAAGCGTACTTCAGTCGGGATATCCCTATGTCACAGGGTGGCAGGAGAGGAAAAGCGATAAGGGCAAGAAGGCCTTACCCGAAATTTTTCGAAGAGAAACGCATTCCGAAGAGGCGGTATTTCTACTGGCGTAAGAGACGGGATTTCCGCTATCGCCTTTGGACAAGCTGGGAAAGAATCCGTTATCGTCATCGGGATAACAAGGCGTTGAAGCAGTGGCTGGATAGCCGCCGGAAGCGCAACTATTATAAGGAGTATAAGGTTCGCTGGATGTTTGGCATTCCTGTTCGCTTGCCTTTTGTACCAAGACCGTTATACCTAAGAAAACCATTCCAATATCGAGCACCCCGAAAGGTTTACAGAAAACCTTATCCAAGATTAATTCTCAAGCCAAAGCCAGTTGTCTCTATTCCATTGCTGGAAGTCGTTTCTGAAGAGAGAGCAGTAATTGAATCTCTGAAAAAATACCCTGTGCCATTGCTGGTTCACTTTGTTGTATGGCTTTGGTATATTCAAAGGCGATTGTATCCTTTTGCTTTAGGACCACCATAACGATGTTAAATAACCATGGACTGGACCTTGGTCTATAAGGACTGTGACCCTGTATCGCTTCAAGATACTGGTCCAGACATTTTGGTCCACCTTAATTGGTTACCGTGTATCTTCCCTAAAAGCTAACAGCCCATCAGGCTGTTATTTTTTTGTCTGAATTCGCCTCTTTTTAAAATTAGCCGATCACTCTTGTTGCAAATGCTCCTGTTTGATGGTTGTTCGCCGTGAAACAAAATCAATAAGATAATTGTATAGGTACCCTTTGTGGATCTTTTCTATTTTTTTTAAATGCCATTATTTACAAACCTGTTATGAATGACGATTGTGATCAATACAAAGCTACCTAATCAAAACCCTAAAACAATTGAACCATGCCTTATGACCCACAAAAACATCACCGCAGATCCATTCGCCTCAAAGGATACGATTATTCGCAGGCAGGATTATATTTCATTACTACCTGTGTTCAAAACCGGAAATACCTGTTTGGAAAAATCAACAATGGTGAAATGATTTTGAATGATGCCGGTAAAATGATTGAAACCGAATGGCTAGACTTAAAAAACCGATTCCCCAATATCGAATTGCACGAATTTGTGGTGATGCCCAATCATTTCCACAGCATCTTGGAAATCCAAAATACCCCCGTACGGGCACCCCTTGTGGGTGCCCTTGGTGCAGATGCCCAAGACGTGGATATCCGAAATAATGGTGATAATGAAACACAACATTCCCATATGAAAGGGCAACAAGGGTTGTCCCAACAGAAAACAGTAGGGGATATGATGGATGCATTCAAATCAATTACGACTGTTGAATATATCCGTGGGGTCAAGCAAATGGGATGGCAACCGTTTGATGGGAAATTGTGGCAGCGTAATTATTATGAGCATATTATCCGTAATGAGGCTGCGTGTCAGAGAATAGTGGCATATATTATAAACAATCCCGTCAATTGGGATAAGGATAAATTTTCCACGTAGAAGCAACCCTTTTGGTTGCCCCAATAATTGCTATTCCAAATTGTGCGTCCAGATATTGTATTAACGTTTTTAGATGGACAAGAGAAAGTTGTTTTGGATACTAAGTGGAAAATTCCCCAGAGTGGACAACCCACAGACGATGATTTAAAGCAGATGTATGTATACCATCGTTATTGGGATGCGAAAAAGACCTACTTACTTTATCCTAGAGCGTACAAACAGCAGGTAAAAAAGAAAGGTTGCTATCATGATAATGATATGGGATTTGAATGCTATATGTATTATTTGGATGTCATTGATGGTGAAAGGTTGAATAATAATTTGGGAGAATTTATAAAAGAATTTTCCGGAGCAGAGATTTAAAGTGACATAATGTGAGCTATAGGTTCACCCCTAAGTATAAAACTAGTACGTCATTATAACCAGATATTCCTGAATGTATCGCTTCTACAGAGCTGTTTACTTTATTTGCTCCGTTAGGAGCGACATCTTTTATAGTCAGTTATATAGCCCATCAAAGCTTGGGTTTATAGAGAGTGAAGGTGTTGGTTATTAGGGTAGTATTTAATCATGTTGTCGGATGTGGCGGCGGCAAGCGCTGCTTCTACTGACGGCCGCTTGTCTTGAAGTTCAGCTAGTAGAGCCATATCTTTTTGATATTGCTCCTTGTTAGCAATTTTCCTTTTTTCATAGTTGGTAACAGTATCTGTGTATTCATAATACCAGGTTTGTAGCTGAGTCAGACTATCACTCAGGTCAGTATCTATTTGAAACTCCGTTCCAAATGTACTGTCAGGAAAAATGGGTTTTAATAATTCGATCATAATGTCTTTCGAATTTTAATTGAGATCAGGTTGGATAACATTGTGAATATACACACTGCTATTTTTTGAATGGTTACTTGCTGTTTATAATTTCTTACAGGTGTATGCTTTTCAGTTTTATTTTAGGTCGTATGTTTTTGGGGGTTGGTGATCTAAAAGAATAAGGTATCTTTGCATCCCTTTTATAAAATTGTCAACATACTAAGGTGAATAGGTTTTGTATTTTAAATGAAAATGGAAAAGTTATTCACATGATTGTGAGTGATAATTTAGTTTTCAGTCAAGTATCTAAAATCTTTATTCATAATTCAACTGGATATTCACATTTTGGTGGATAACTATGGGGGTTTTATCTTTTCTTCAATGATTGACAAACTTCATTGTTGATAAGTGATTGATTATATCTCGATTTCTAAGAATATTACTAACATCGGGTGTGAATTGTGGATAACAATTTTTTATTCACAAAGACAAGATAATTTGGGTTGATAAGTGATAAGTAGTTGGACAGAGATACAACTGAAAAACTTTAAAAGCTAAAAACATATGGGACTGAATTACACAGACGGATGTGTTAACTTCAGAGACTTTGGAGCATATATCAACCTGATTCTTGGAAAGGATTTATTACCTGAAGGAAAGTTTTATAGGGGTGGGAGTATTGATCATATTGATCAGCATGCAGAGATTGAACACGTAAAATCGATTGTCAATTTGCGCAATAGAATGGACTACCAACCTTTTGAGGTAAACTATTACCATTTCCCGATGCAGAATAAGGTAGAAAAGTATGATACAAGCCAAAAAGAAGTCAGAAAGTGGCTAAACATAATCATGCAATTATTTGAGGATCAGTCTTTACAATACCCAGTGCTTATTCATTGTCTTTCGGGTAAGGACCGGACTGGAATTGTGGTCTGCGCACTGCTGATGATAATGGGGGTACAAGTAGATGCTATCGAGGAAGAGTATTTGTTGAGTGAGGGAGAAGTGAAGTTATCATGGATAAGACAGGCTATGGAAGGAATGTGGGATATGGAGAATTACTTTAGCCGTGTCGATCTGGATAAAGTTAGGAAAAACCTTCTTGGATGATGCAAGAGCTAGAGTAGTAAGCCCAAAACTATCGATACCATATTATTGTTATTATGCTTGTTGGCTGAGAAAGTCGTAGTGGTATAAATAGAGTGTTATCTGAAATTGAGATAAAAGTAAATGAGTAAACCTGAGATACGAACAGTAGATGTGACACGGTATGTACAGCCACTGAGAGAAGGTGGTTCGTTACCCGCTATTGTAGAAGCGGATGATGAGTTTTTGTATGTACTGAAATTCCGAGGGGCAGGGCAAGGGAAAAAGGCACTGATTGCGGAGTTGATTGGAGGTGAGTTGGCAAGAGCCATTGGTCTGAAAGTACCGGAACTGGTATTTATGAATTTGGATGATTCGTTCAGTAGAATGGAGCCAGATGAAGAGATTCAGGACTTACTGAAATTTAGTGTAGGGCTAAATTTAGGTTTGCATTATTTGTCAGGTGCCATAACCTATGACCCCTTGGTATCGGTGGCTGATCCACTGTCGGCATCGAAGGTAGTTTTGCTTGATAGCTTGATCAGTAATGTGGATCGCACGCCCCGCAATACCAATATGCTCAATTGGAAGAATGAGCTTTGGCTGATAGACCATGGGGCTAGCCTGTATTTTCACCATGCATGGAACAGCTGGGAAGACCATGCTCAGCGTACCTTTCCAAAGGTGAAAGATCACGTGATGTTAGAAAGAGCAACTATGTTGGAGCAGGCTGCTGAAGAGATTAAGGCAAGTCTCAATCCTGAAGTTATCCGTAATATTGTGGAAGTGATTCCGGATGATTTCCTGATACAGGAGGGGGATGATAAGACACCGGATGAGAAAAGGGAGGTTTACAGAAAAGTATTGGAAACCAAGTTGTCCAATCTTGATTTACTAACAAAAGAAGCGACTGATGCAAGAAAAGCAATTGTATGAATATGCCTTCATTCGCTTTGTTCCTAAAGTAGAGCGAGGGGAGTTTATCAACGTAGGAGTTATTATATACTGTAAGTTCAAGAAATATATAGGAGTCAAATACCACATTGACGAAAAGCGTTTGGAAGCTTTTTCTGATCGTACTGATGCAGGTGTTCTGGAAGCGTACCTGAAAACATGGGAACTGATCTGTAATGGTGGTAAGGATGGCGGTAATATTGCTCAATTGGATATGCCAAGCAGGTTCCGTTGGTTGACAGCTACAAGGAGTACAATTATCCAAAGTTCGGAAGTGCATACAGGACTTTGTACAGAACCTGAAGCAGTCTTGGAAAAGCTTTTTGAAGAATATGTCCTTTAGAGTTAAATAGGTCAATAATATAATAGAGACGTCATATTGGCGTCTTTTTTTATTGCTGGAAGTACTCAAACATTTTTTGGAAACCTTACGGATGTAATAAAAGTGGGTTATGTGGAATAAATAAATGTTAATAATAGGCTATACTGTATTATGTAACCCAATTATCATTTAACCTAATCCCATAACTTAATACACATCGAGATGAAAGGAATCGTCTTTACACAACTGCTGGAAATGGTAGAGGAACAGTTTGGCTACGATATAGCAGATAAAGTAATACTGGATAGTGAACTTCCCAATGATGGCATCTATACCGCTGTTGGTACTTACCCACATGAAGAACTGATGACGATTCTGGAGCGTCTTCAGGAAAGAACGGATATCAGTATTCCCCAACTAATGTATGAATATGGCAAGCACCTTTTTGGTGTATTTACGTCTATGTACAGTCATTTTATAAAGGATGTAGACGATTTATTTGAGTTTCTACAGCAAATTGATGGGCATATACATAAAGAAGTGTTGAAGCTCTATCCAGATGCGGAGCTTCCCAAGTTCCGTTATGAGTTGACAGATGAAGGAAATACCCTGTTGATGTATTATTCTTCACAACGAAAAATGGCAGATTTCGCTGAAGGCTTGCTGATGGGAGCGATTACCTATTTTGGTGAAAAAGTTATGGTAAACCGTGAAAATCTTGATGATGGAACCAATGTAAAGTTTGTCATTCAGAAGCAGCAATAAAGTCATTAGGGTATCAAAAACTGTCATATTTAGCGATGATCAATAATAATCAGTGTACTGAAAATATCAATGCAATCAAGAGGATATTGCAGCGGGAAAGGATTGCCCGAAAGAAGGCCGAGGAGGTGATTGAGGAAAAGTCGATGGAGTTATATAACCTGAATCAGGAACTTATAACAGCCAACCATTCACTGGAAGAGAAAGTCAAGGCCAGGACCTTGGAGTTGCAACAGACGTTGAGTGATCTTCAAAACCTGAATCAGGAACTGACTTTAGCCAAAGAAAAAGCAGAACAAGCTAACAAGGCTAAAGATAATTTTTTGGCTACCATGAGCCATGAGATCCGGACTCCCCTGAATGCTGTAATTGGTATTTCTTACAGGTTGCTTCAGGACGATCCGAAAACGGAACAATTGCCTAACCTTGAAACACTCCGATTCTCCTCCGAAAACTTGCTTTCCCTTATCAATGATATTCTTGATTACAATAAGATGGAAGCGAATAAGCTGGATTTGGAGGAAATCCCATTCAACATTCAGTCCCAAGCGCAGAAGGTAAAAGATGCATGGGGAATCAAGGCAAAGGAAAAGGGAATCCGTTTGAAATGCCTGATTGATTCTGAAGCAGACAAGATGGTATTGGGTGACCCTACCCGTTTGTCACAGGTACTCAATAACCTTATAGGTAATGCCCTTAAGTTTACAGAAGAGGGGAACATTACTTTGGCTGTGAATGTGACAGACGAAGACAAAAGCCATCTTTTTGTAGAGTTTGAGGTGAAGGACACTGGTATTGGGATACCTCAAAGTAAGCTGGATAGTATCTTTGACCGTTTTACCCAAGCAGATAATAGTACTTCAAGAAAGTACGGAGGATCGGGTTTGGGGTTGACGATCAGTAATAAAATACTGAAGCTCTATGGTTCAAAATTAAAAGTAGAGAGCGAAGCAGATAAAGGTACCACTTTCTCATTTATTATTGCTTTCCAAAAAGCTGCTTTAGAAGAAAGACAGCAAGAGTTTGCCTCAAAAGATGTCCCATTGGAAGGAAAGAGTGTATTGGTAGTAGAAGATAACAACGTCAACCAGCAGTTGGTAGAGTGGTTCCTGAATGAATGGGGCTGTAAGATAGACTTTGCTGATACTGGAAAAATGGCATTGGAAAAAGTGCATGAAAACCAGTATGATTTTATTCTGATGGATTTGCAAATGCCGGGTATGGATGGCTTCGAAACCACAGAAGCTGTACGCAAATCTTCCAATAAAAATATAGAAACGCCAATACTGGCTTTAACGGCAACTGCTATGATGGGTGGTGTCAGAAGTCAGATTTATGATGCAGGTATGAACGGGATTGTAAGTAAGCCATTTAAGCCGGATGAATTGTTGACAGTCATACAAAAGGCATTATCATCTATTTAAAAAAATATTTGAATACCATATTAAACTTATTATTAAGTAAATAGCAAAAAATGAGTCAATTAGATCATATAGAGAATGAGCTTGCAGAATTGAGAAGCGAGCTTAGGTATCATGCCTTGTATGACCGTCTGAAGAGTATAGAGGATATTCAGATTTTTACTGAAAATCATGTCTTTGCTGTTTGGGACTTTATGTCTTTGTTGAAATCCCTGCAAATTATTTTGACCAACCTTTCAGTGCCTTGGACACCCAACCGGAGTTCTACCTTGGCCAGGTTTATCAATGAAATTGTTTGTGGAGAGGAAACGGATATCAATGAAAAGGGAGAGCCTAAGAGTCATTATGAAATGTACTTGGATGCAATGGTCCAAATCGAAGCTGATACAGATAAAGTGGTTGCATTTGTAGAGGCTGTCAGTGAGGGTGCGGAGGTACAGGAGCTGGCAGCTCAGATGGAGCTGGATCAGGTAGTGCAAGAATTTATGGGTTTTACATTTGATATTATCCAAACCCGGGAACCGCATCTGATCGCTTCAGCTTTTACTTATGGGAGGGAAGATGTTATTCCAGATATGTTTATCAAGGTTTTAAAGAACCATGAAAATAGCCAACAGACCTGTAATAAGCTCAAATATTACCTTGATAGGCATATTGAGCTTGACGGAGATGAACATGGGCCACTTTCATTACGTATGGTTGCCGAGTTATGTGGAACCGATGATAAGAAATGGAGAGAGGCTTTACATGTAGCCAAAGAAGCGCTACAACTAAGAATAAGACTGTGGGACAGAATCACTGAGCTGATTGATCAAAAAAACAGTGTCAGGATGTCTTACTAAGGAGTTATTTATACTTTAGATCTGAGCAAAATGAAACGGTTACCCTTTTAGAGTAACCGTTTTTTGATTTATAGCATAAAAAGTACTTTTAGAAGCAAACGTCTTCTGCATACTCTTCAGGGATTTCCACTTGTTGGGTAATCTCAGAACTACTGACTGTATATGTGAAGCTTCTGTAACCTGCATATCTTCCTGCAACATAGACATAAACGAAGAACTGGTAGTCTTGACCAATTTCAAGTTTATCCGTTGTTAGCTTTCCGTCTTCCATATTACCTAAAAACTGGTAGTACCCACAATCAGTACTTTTAAAGTAGATATTGGCATTTGGGTAAAGAAGGACATTTGGATCATTAGGACATACAGCTGATAAGTCAAAAGAGACAAGATCTTGTTGTGCGAGTCCTGTGTCTGTTACAGTAAAAGAAAGTGTCTGAGACTGACAAGCATTAAAAGATGCTGAAACAGCAACAGGCGTTACATTGTCTGTATTGCAAAAAGAGTAGTTTCTATACAGCTCAACCTTGATTGGGAATGCTGAAGGAGCATTGTAGAATGACAATACCTCATTGTTGGCGATATAGAGATACTTTTGCTTTTGATACCTTCCTGTAGTGGCGTTGTAGAAACGGGCAAGGTACTTTCCTGCTGTAAACTGTTCATCAATCTGGATGGTAATGTCAGCAGGAGGACAAGCATTAAATACCCAATCGAGGTTATAATAAGAAAGGTGAGTGATACTCAATTTGGCGTATAACTTTCCACCTTCTTCATAGACGGTAGTGCTTCCTTCATCTGCCCATTCTGTTTCACCTTCACTCAAACTCCACAGCGGGATTGTATCTCCTGCTTTTATAGCGGCAAAATTGTTGTCAGGGTTGGGGGTGCCTGCTGGAATTTCCATTACCACCGTAATTGGTGCTGAGAAAGTCTTTACTAGCTGAGAGCCGCTACTAATCTCAAGTGCAAACAGTCCTGCTGTTTCGAATTCAAATTCTCCACTCTGGTTTTGCAATGCGATATTGCTAAGCCCTCCAGGGAATGCCTCAAGTGATGAGGTACTTGTCGGTGAGAAGTAAGTAAGCTGAGCATGCAGTGCTCCAGAGACAGGGTTTCCGTTACTGTCTTTCATGATAGTACCTGAAGGGATGGTCACTTGAGCACTTCCCAAATTATCAGTGGTAGCACTGAAAGATATTTCCGTAGAGGTAGCGCCTGTTGAGGAGGTGTTGAAACTGCTTGCTGTTGTACCAACTCCCTGTGGAGTAGTAGTTAGGTTGACCATTTTGATGACAGGACTTTGTTGTCCACTTCCAACGACCTTAATATTTTGCGAAGCAGAAAGGTAGCCATCAGCTTTTGCTGTAACTGTAAAGTTTCTTTCAAGGGGAGTTTCATTTTCTCCTTGTGACATAACGAAAAGAGATAACATCCCTGATTCATTAACTGTAAAGTTATTGTCACCACTTTCGCTTAAGACAGATGCAGCGTCAGTGCCATTTACGGTTACTTCAATATCCTGAAAAGGCAAAGTAGTTACTCCATTGGCATCCATAAACTGAACGGTCACAATATGGTCTTTGATCTCCTCATTAAGCGCCAACTGGATCTGAACCCCGTCTAAAGGGTCTTTACAGCTGTAAGTAAACAATAATCCGAATAAGCCTACGAATAGTAATGACTTTATGATTTGAGTAGTTTTCATCTTGTTTTTAGCTAAAAAAGGTTGAATGTGTAGTGTATTCTAAGAGCAAGGTTTGGATAAAGCCTGTACTGAGAGAGGTTGTCATTAAGAACAGCCTCTTGAGATACATTTGGAGACAAGTAGTTAGTAGCCTCCATATCGGTAATACTCGCTTTTCCGTGGTAGAATGCACCAACATCCAGGTTCAGGCCTAAGTTTTTCAGGAATGGGTTTAGAATAAACCAATGCTTCCTTCTTAAGGCTCTGATATTAACTAGTTCAACACTGCTGCCAATTCCCAAATAAGGCATTACCTGACTGGTATTGACTTGTACCGCGATATACCCCATTTCTTCTGGAGTCAGGGTCATTTCACCAATATTTACGTTGTTGTCATTAATACCTTTGACAGCGTAGTTATTGATAAGGTTGTAGTTAATACCAGCAGTTGCTTTCAGTGACAGCGGAGCGTGTCGAGAGCTTTTGTGGAAGTAGTAATGTCCAAACACACCGGCAGATAAGGTTTCTGCCTCGACCTGTGCTAGGATATTGTACTTCAAAACATCTTTGTCTTTTTGAAGGCTGATGTTGAGATAATTGACGTTTGCGCTGATGGCAAAATTGTTTCTTAAGGATTTTTCAACCTCAATACCGATACCTTGACTTCCTATTTTTATTCCGGTATGAAGCTGTTTTCTGGTTCTCATTTGTGCATGAGACTCAAGTCCTGACAAAAGCAGAACCGCAAAACTTCCTAACATTAGGAGTTTTGTTACAAAGTGAGTTCGCATTTCTTTTAGTCGTTTTTAGCTATGTTGTTAGTCAGTAAGGAATACTTTCGAACTAGTCAAGCAGTACCCTGTCAGCTCTTTGGATATTATCATCCAGCACTCCATCTTGGTAAGTAACTACCACAAACTGTCCATCTTTCAGCATCAGGCCATAAGTATGCTGTTTGCTAGAGATAGATAGTAGGTTATCTACAACAGCTAGGCTATAGCTTTTCGAAAGCTGTAAAGTAACCAAGTGCATATTTTGATGATAGATTCCCAATAAGTCTTCAGAGACAGGTTTCATGTAAAGTTTGTTATCTGCAAAAAAGCTGGGAAGTGAAGCTTTGTCACGAAGTTGAACTCTATTGGTATCCGTTTCAAACTTGAAAAGGTCAAAGCCATCAAAAAAGTAATCGCCTCGTTTCTTATGCGTAAGGATCATCCATGATCCAAAATCCACATCCTCATTGTAGGAAAACTTTCTCACTTTCTTTTTTTGGCGAACAGATTCCAGTACAATCGTATTCTCTTCTTCTTGTTTTACCTCAGAAGCAATGGCTTTGAATTCAAGAAGCTGAAGCATTTCTGTAAGGGATAGGTCTTCGGCAGTACCAAGAGGTTTAAGGTCAATAGTTGCAGGAATTTGGTCATATTCTTTTTGCGGCTCTCTGTCATGGCTAGAGCTGCCTGAATAATACCTTTTATTATCCTGAACATCATTGATTTCTTCAGTGTTTGGATTGCTTTGAGAAGTCTTGTTTGAAGCTGTTTCCTCTTCTTTCTTTTCTGTTGTAGCAGCTAAAGCTTCCTCTGGAGTATAGGGATTTGTAGAAACTTTATTTCCATTAATTTCATCTCTTTTAGCCATTACTTCCGTTCTTCTCTCCATGTATTTAGGTTGGCAGAAAAGAATATCAGACTTTTTGACACTGCTGACGGGGACCCCGTCTTTAAACACTCGGATAAACTTGATGTCATCAACTTGGTTGTAACCGATAATTCGACCAGTACTGTTAAGGTCAAATTTCTCCTTTTCACCATTGAGTTTAACAACTTCCAGTTCAAATCCTGCCAGCTTTTCAGTTTGGTCGATCATTATGTTGTATTGATCAGCCTCTTGCTGAATAAGCAGTACTCCTTTCCAAGGATCACCATCGGACGGGGGTGAAAAAAATGGGAATAAAAATAGTAATAATAGAAACCTCATAAGTAATAGGGTATTATATAGAGTAATCACACAATTGCCTACTTCACATAACTTTAAAAAAATGTGAAAATTGCACAGAAGTTAATTGGTTTAGTACAAACCAATATGAAAATAAAATTTAATCAAAATATCCCTTGATGGAAATAAACTAAATGAGGAAGGAGAATAAGGTGCTTTAGGTGTGTTTAAGGGTTGATAGAGAGTGTTTTATAATGAAAAAGCAGAGAGGTAATACCTTACTTCTCTGCTTTTAAAGGAAATGCCTTTTATATATTAACTTATTGATCCCACTACTCTTTTCATAAAGTCATTGAGGGCTTCTTTTTCTGATTTTCCTTGTTTGACCAGTTCACGCACTTCCAGTGCGCCATACATATTGGAGATCAGTTCACCGATTACATCGAGTTCTTCGTCTTTCAGGTTTTCATTTTCTGCAAGGTTCTCCAACACTTCCAATGCCTCGATCACATAATCCTGATCGTGCTCCTTGATAAACTCGTGTACGTGCTTAATTACTGGTAGTCTCATCGATAAAAGTTTTTAGGGATTCTGCTTTGTTTGTCTGTACTTGGTTGATTAGTGCTCCATTTTTGAAAGCCGCAAAGGTAGGCAGGTTATTTACGTCAGCCAGTTTACGCGACTCAGGGAACTTTTCAGCATCAACCACAACAAATTTAGCATTAGGAGTTTCACCTGCAAACCTTTTGAACTTAGGTTTCATGATACGGCAGTTTCCACACCATCCTGCGGAGAATTGAACCAATACAGTTTCATTATTATTGATTACTTCAGCCAGGTTATCTTCTTTCAGTTCTTCAAACATGTCGATGTTATTTTAAGGAGTTTAAGTCTGTTTTGTTTTCATAAAGTCTACTACCGATAGATTACCGGCAGCAGACTGATGGGAAGTTTATTGATTAGTGCGAGCTCAGGTAGTCAGCAACACCGGAGCGATCTGCTTTCATTGCATCTTTTCCTTCTTCCCAGTTGGCAGGGCATACTTCGCCATGCTGCTGTACGTGTGCATATGCATCAATCATACGCAAGAATTCACTAACATTTCTGCCTAGTGGCATATGGTTAACACCTTCGTGGAATACAACACCTTCCTCGTCAATCAGGTAAGTAGCACGGTAAGTTACGTTGTCTCCTACTTTCAGGTCAATATCCAATTCTTCGTTTCTTACAGTTTGCTGAGCATCCAGAATACCCAATACTGATGAAAGGTTACGGTTGCTGTCAGCCAGAATATTATATGTTACGCCTTCGATACCACCTTGATCTTTTGCTGTGTTCAACCAAGCGAAGTGAACTTCTGCAGTGTCACATGAAGCACCGATTACGATTGTATTTCTTTTATCAAATTCAGGTAGTGCTTCTTGGAAAGCGTGTAGCTCTGTTGGACAAACAAAAGTGAAGTCTTTTGGATACCAGAAAAGCAATACTTTTTTCTTATTCTTTACAGCTTCTTCCAGAACGTTTAGTTCAATAGTGTCACCTAATTCGTTCATTGCTGGTACTGTAATATTCGGGAATTTTCTGCCTGTATATGTCATAATTATAATGTAGTTATAAGTGTTTCGCGATTGATTACATGACAAAAGTAGGGAGGATTGTTGGTTAGAGAAAATTGATATTATTTATCTCTGTATAAGATTTTGTCTATAATGTGGGTTTGGAGATTGTTTGGGCCTATATGAGAGAGCATAGAGAAAAAGAATGACCATTTAGGACTTATTGAAATTGAAACCCCGATAGTCTTTCTTGGCATCAGGGTTTTAGTACCAAGGTAAAATTACTACTCTTTGAGTTGATGTCTGCAGCATCTAAAAAACAAAGAAGCGTAATCCCATTTACTATTGGTCATATGGTGAAAAAAATAACAATGTATAGTAAAGAAAGAAAGGGCTTTAGGTTTGATCAACGACTAACAATGTATAATATAAGGCGAATAACATTTCTAATAAAGACAAAAACTGACTTGTAGTATTGTTGTATATTAATGTTATTTGTTGAATAATGACATGTCATTAGAGGCTTATCCACGGTATTAAAATGCTTACAGATAAAATGTAAGCTTAGAAATATGATTATTCCAGACAAACCTTACAACGAGACTGATAGATTGGCAGCGCTCTTTTCGTATTCCATTCTCGATACATTACCAGAGCCTGATTATGATAATCTGACTTCTATTGCTGCTCAAATATGTGGTACTCCGATTTCATTAATTACACTGATTGACCAGAATAGGCAGTGGTTCAAATCTCATCATGGGCTGGCTGTTACAGAAACACCTCGAGATTTTGCCTTTTGTGCACACGCTATTCATGATCCAGATAACATATTAATCGTCAATGATGCCAGAGAAGACAAGCGCTTTCATGATAACCCATTGGTGACGGGAGAGCCTCATGTTATTTTCTATGCAGGAGTTCCCCTTGTTAATGAGGAAGGAGCGACGCTTGGTACTTTGTGTGTTATTGATGATACTCCCAAAGAGTTGACACTTGGTCAGATTGATGCTTTGAAGGCACTTTCAAAGCAGGTAATCAGCTTATTGGAACTTAGAAGAAAAAAGGTAGTACTTGAAAAAGAGCTGGAAGAAAAAACACAACGTGTAAAGGTGTTGGAGCAGTTTGCTTTTGAAGCAGCACATGACCTTAAATCGCCACTCAATAATATTTCTAACCTGACTAAGTTTTTGCTGAAGGATTTTGGGCAAGAGCTTCCTCCCGCAGGGCAGCAATTAATAGAGCTTATTAGTGTGTCTTCTGAGAAGTTAAAGGGACTCATAAATGGATTGTTGACCTATAGCAAAGCGGAGGCATTGCAAAAAGAAAAAAAGTCTGCCGTAAGCCTCACA
Source organism: Limibacter armeniacum (assembly GCF_036880985.1). NCBI lineage: Bacteria > Pseudomonadati > Bacteroidota > Cytophagia > Cytophagales > Flammeovirgaceae > Limibacter > Limibacter armeniacum. The sequence goes on along the minus strand of NZ_JBAJNO010000009.1, from coordinate 1,817,499 downwards.
ACATTTTTGGAAGAGATCAAGAGTGTTTACTCGATGGATAAGAAAGCCAATATTCGTCTAAATACAGATATGACAGAGATTATCACTAACAGGTTTGCTTTTGAACAGATTATCAGAAATCTGGTATCAAATGCCATCCGATATAATGATAAGGAAGTAGTGGAGGTAGAGATAGGGGTATTTGGCAATGAAAAGTACTATGAGTGCTATGTTCAGGATAATGGGTTAGGGATTCCTAAGGTTTATCATAAAAAGATTTTCAGGGCTTTTGAAATTCTGGAGCGGAAAGACCGATATGGGCAATATGGACACGGAATCGGTTTAGCCATTGTAGAAAAAGCAATTAACTCATTGGGTGGGGCTATTGGTGTGAGTTCTGAAAAAGGAAAAGGAACGAGGTTTACTTTTACACTTGAGCGATAATATTTTAAAGGCATACATACTATTTCATAGACAAATAAGCACTTTTCGTCCTTGACGGGGTTTCACTTATTTTGAAAATATTACTATCTAAAGCATTTAGCATTTTACACTTGAGTTTCAAGCTGAAGAAGCTGCTAAAAACCGACAGACATTTTTTATCACTAAACATTTCAAAATGCGCATTGCTATTATCGGAGCCGGAATATCTGGCATTGCTACTGCTATTATTTTACAGAAAGCGGGTCATGCTGTAACCCTCTTTGAAAAATCAGACAAAATTGGAGGAGTGTGGGCGATGAGTTACCCAAATGTTCGCTTGCAAAATGTAGGGGAGCAATATTGCTTCTCTGATTTTCCTTGGCCCAAACAGCCAGACCAGCATCCAACAGCAGGTCAAATAATGGAATACCTTGAAGCTGCTATAGAACATTTTAAGTTGGATGTGAGGTTGTCCCATAACATCATTACGATGGATGAAACAGCTACTGGTTGGAGCTTACAGGTGGCAAAGGGTTCAGAAACTAAAACTCACGATTTTGATTATGTGATTTCAGCCATAGGTCAGTATAGCGGTGGTAAACGCAGACCTGAATTTAAAGGAGAGCATTTATTTAAGGGTGAAATTATCACAGAACGTGAAATGAAAGACCTCAGCAATTTTGAAGGCAAGCGGGTTGCAGTGGTGGGCTTTGGCAAAAGTGCCTTGGATATGGCTACTATGGCAAGTAAACAAGGAGCACAGGTAGAGCATGTCTTCCGTACAGCCCGTTGGACAATTCCATTCAAGATTTTGGGTATTCATTATTCTTATCCACTGTTCAGTAGGTTTGGTTCAGTGATGATGAGTAGCTGGGCACATCCTAGCACGATGGAACAATTGCTACATAACAAGTTGGACTTTGTGGTGAAGGGGTTCTGGAGTTCACTGTCAGGCCTTTTTGCGACACAGGCAAAAGCCAATGCTTGGTTTAAAGGAGATGAAGCCAAGCTTAGGATACAGAAAGTAATCCCCGAACATCCGTTTATCAAGGACCTGCGTTCAGCGGCAGCACTGGAACCTACCCAATATTATGAGTTTGTAGCAGAAGGGAAAATCAACCCGCATCAAGGGGATTTGGTGGCTTTTTCAGAAAAAGGAGTCCTGCTAAAGGATGGTCGTGAAGTGGAAGCAGATATGGTGGTTCTTTCGCTGGGATCAGAAAAACCTCGTTTTCCATTTATGCCAGAGAAGTATCGTACCATGCTGGAAAAGGAGACAGATGGTGTGCAACTCTATCGCCATATTCTACACCCTGACATTCCAAGGTTTGCTTTTGCAGGGTATAATCATGGTTTTATGCACGTGCCTGCAGCTGAAGTAGGGGCAGCTTGGTTATGTGCTGTTTTGGATGGTGACTTGACCTTACCGGAGATTGCCGAGATGAAAAAGGCGATTGAGTATATGAGTGAATGGAAACGTAACCATATCCATTTTGAGCCTTCCCGTTCTTGTGCGATCAACACCCGTTTTCAGCAGTACTTGGATATTATGCTGAAGGAACTCGAAGTTTCTCCATACAGAAAATCTAACCCAATCGCTGAACTGTTCGGTCGTTATGAAGCAAAGGACTATTCGGGTGTTTATGAAGAGTATTGTAAGGCAAAAGCAAAACGTCAAAAGCCGTTAGAGAGTTTAGAAATCTGGACTTGATTCAGGTTGAAGTTAAGAGGAGAGTATTCTAAAGGTAGAATGCTCTCCTTTTTCTTTTTCCAAGTCATTCAAAATTTGAATCAGGTTTAGAATATCCTGTTTAGAATGTGAGGCATTGATCACAATTCTGTTGAGTAATGCAGCATCGGGTGTAGGGTATCTGAAGCTTGAGATCAGAACTTTCTGTTGTTGAAGAAATGTTACCAGGTTTTGGTTCTGACTGACAAAAACAGGAAACTCATTGAGGGTTTTGAAAAAGGGTTTTATTGAAGGAGCTTCCGCAAAAAGTTGCCTGTTATACAAGAGTTTTTCATACTGTGTCTGAATAAGTGTTGCAGATTTTAGAAAAGCATATAGATAAGCAGGGGAGGCAGGGGAGCTACCTCCAAATAAAGGGGATTTTCGCAGTTGATCCATCGTAGACTTGTCTCCCATAATGATTCCGGCGGGCATGGAGTAGGCTTTTCCTAATGAACCCAATAATACCAGTGATATATTTGGAAAGCGTTTTATAAATCGGTTTACCTGCATTAAAAGCTTTTCTTGTACCCCAAAGGCATGGGAAGCGTCAACCACAACAGTAAGCGGTTTTTTAGGATCAATTTCCATAAGCCATTCAAAATCGATGACTTCACAAAAAAGAGGGTCCAGTGCATTGAACAGTACCATTGCAGGACCATCTTCCTGATTGATTTGCAAAGCCCCATCAGTATCAGCAGTAATAAGCTTGTGTGGCTGATTTTGAAATAGGCTTGGGTGGGTACCTTTTATATAGAAACAGGCGAAGTTTTTTCCATATGCCTGTACAAACAGTTGGGCTGCCAATGTACCTGAAGAAACTACAATTCCATCTTCATATCCCATCTTACTGGTAAAGGCATTTTCAAAATCTTCAAATACGGATAGTTTCAGGTTACCTAATCTGGAAGCACCAAAATGGTGACCATATTGTCCAATTCCTTCCTGAATAGCTGCATTGAAGGTTTCATGTACATCTAGACCCAGATAAGCCGTACCTGCAAAATAAAGGTATTCGCCTTGATCGGTCAGTACTGTTCTGCCTGTCAGTTTGTTGGTATAGTGATTCATTGTAGCAACCAGTTATATGTAATAGAAAAAGTGGGTTTGAGTCAGTAGATAAACTGCTTTGGGAAATTACTGATTTATCATCTGATTTTAAATAGGTCACCCTACAGATAGTGGATGATTAAGGTATAGAAATGTACCCTAACTTCCTGTGAAATTTATTTTTTATATAAAATGAAATTTTTTTCACCCCGAAACCGGTTGAAATTCTGAGTGTTTTAGAATGATATTGCTTTGTATTGATATTTTCATTTGTTTAAAGATGTATATGTTACACCTATAGAGGATTTGAGTCGTGAATTAAACCAATATGGTATTGATATGATGACTTTTATATTAAAATCTGATAGGTATTCTTTATTTCAAAAACTGAAGAAAGTATTTAAAAATAACACAACACTTCCAATTAGAGCAGTTGTTGAGAATAGCCTAATCTATTCTTAATTTAATTGTATCGTAACACTGTATATTTTGTTTTGAAAATTACAGGCAATCGTTGCTGATTACTTTTGCTTACAGGGCTTCTTTTGCCCAATTTATTCAACTTACACACGCTTTCCGATGACTAAAAAACTATCATTGCTACTCATAGGCATCTGCTTATGGGCCTTGCCGATCTATGCCCAAACTGATTTCAGGGAAGAAAGTATATATTTCCTGATTACCTCCCGTTTCTTTGATGGCGATCCTTCTAACAATGTCCCAAACGAATGGAGTTCCTATAACCCTGACCCTAACATTAACCCGTTGATTACCGATCCGCAGGATGTAACCTGGAGAGGGGATTTCAAGGGGCTGATTGATAAGCTGGATTATATTCAGGACTTGGGTTTTACCGCCATCTGGATTACTCCGATTGTGCAGAACTGGAGTCCACTAGATTATCACGGTTACCATGCCTATGACTTCACGAAGGTTGATCCGAGACTGGAATCTCCGGGAGCGACTTTTCAGGACCTAATCAATGCGGTACATGCAAGGGGAATGAAGATTGTACTCGATATCGTAACCAACCATGCCGGACGCTTCGGGGTGAAGGGCTTGGCAGAAATCAAGTACAATACTGACCCAACACAGACTTGGGGACAGGACGCATCAGGGAATACACTTCAGCCAAATCCCAATTGGGAATATGATGGGATGACACCTAATCCTGCTGATGGCAAGATCTGGAGCCGTGCGAACCTGCCGACTATGCCTGCCCCATACAATGCCGACCTTTCAGCTTATAACTGGCCAAGTACCCAATCTTACGTAGATACGTCTGACCCTGACTGGTATCATCATTCCGGTAATGGTTTTGCCCAAGGTTGGGACGATACCGAAAACCTTTACAACCGTGCTTTGGCTGGGGACACACCTGACCTGAATACGGGCAGTCAGGTAGTAAGGGACTACTTGGTGAATGCCTATACCACCTTTATCAATATGGGCGTGGATGCCTTCCGTTGGGATACCATCAAGCATATGAGCAAGGAGGATGTACTGTATTTTCTGGATGCCTTCAAGGCGGTAAACCCTGACCTGTTTGTTTTTGGGGAAGTGGCGCAGAAACGACATGAGTTGCATCAGGTTGAGGAAATCAACCCGCATTGGTACACTTGGAGAGGAGAGGTGAACAACTCACAGCCTTCGGGTATGGCAGTACTGGATTTCTATGCGGAAGCTTCATTCCACAATCCTTTTGAGTATGGAGGCAGCTTTTCAGAGGTAATGCAGGCAGACCGTTATGATCATTTGTACGCCGATCCTTCCACCAATATCATGTGGCTGGATAACCATGATTTTGGACCTAATAATGACTGGAATAAACGCTATGGTGGAACGGATGAGAACTTGGCAGCCTGTCTGAATTTTATGTTTACATGGCGAGGTATCCCATGTGTATATTATGGGACGGAGATGCGTTTCAAGGCAGGAACCTATGCCGATATACATGACTCACAAGGTATTCAGAAATCGATTAATGAAACAGGAAGAGCTTATTATGGGGATGTAATTGATCAGGCATCATCACATCAGGTTTATCAGCATATCAAGAAGCTGAATGCAATCAGAAAAGCGGTACCTGCCTTGCAGAAAGGCTCTTGGAGATGGGATGGAAATGGAGGTGGAAATGGTGTTGGTTTTGTCCGTCAGTTTGGCAGCAGTGAAGTGGCTGTAGGTTTGGCGAAAGATGGTACCGCTACATTCAATTTTTCAGGTCTGACTAATGGCATTTACAGAGATGCGGTAACAGGAAAGGAAGTATCCGTAAGCAATGGAACATTGTCCATGACGGTACCTGCAGCTTCGGCGGGTATCTATGTATTGAATGGTCCGGGCATGATTGGTGCCAATGGGGCAGGTTTCTTCGAAGCAGGTACAGGTGGTCCTTCCAAACCGGTAGTCAATGCCAGTCCTGAACCGAAAAGGTATACAGCACCAGTGGAAGTATCCTTGAGTGCAGCTCTAGGATCAGGTTCGCCTTATACAATTTACTATACAACAGATGGCAGTACGCCTTCAACTTCGACAACGCTTTATACCGGACCGTTTACGGTTTCTTCTACTGCGACTGTCCGTGCGATTGCTTATGATGGGCAGGGACAGACATCAGATGTGATGGATTTTGCTTATACCATTGATCCGAATGCTCCAGAAATGACCTTGTACTGGAAAGCCACCTGTGGGCAGCCGACCGTTTATTTCTGGGCAGTTGAGGATGGTGATGCGACAACTACTTGGCCGGGAGAGACAATGACTGATACGGATGGAGATGGCTGGTATGAATATACCTTGGAAGCTTCTTGTGCCAATGTGATTTTCTCCTGTAACGGTGCAGACCAGACTGCTGATCTGAACGCTTGTGGTGACAGCTGGTATGACAATGGATGGACAACATCCCCAACGCCAGATACAACGCCTCCAAGTGTAGTATTCTCACCGTTAGGTGGTAATTACTCAAGTGCTGTGGAAGTGACTATTTCGGCTTCAGATGACCGGACAAGTGCTCCAACGATTTACTATACAACGGATGGCAGCACACCGAATAGTGGTTCCACCTCAGGACAAGGCAGTGTTACCCTTACTTTGTCTGATACCACCATATTGAAGGCCTATGCAGTGGATGAGGCAGGCAACGTTTCTGCTGTTTTTCAGGAAACATATAATGTATCCGAGTCACCTGTATCAAGTGGTTTTACAGTTTACTTCCAAGGCTACAGCAATCCGAAAATTTACCATTGGGCGGCTACGCCAACAGGCAGTCTGGCAGATGCCTCTTGGCCGGGTGTGGAGATGACAGCAGGCACGGATGGCTGGTATGCTTTCACTTTTCCTGAGGCAGTTACTTCGTCCAACCTGATTTTCAATGATGGGGTAGGAAACCAAACAGCAGACTTATCTCGAAGTAGTACAGGCTGGTATAAGGATGGATTGTGGTATGATTCCAAACCTACCGAGGAAGTGTCTCAAGGATTGACCATTCATTTCAAAAAGCCGTCAAGCTGGTCAGTCGCGATGATTCATTACTGGAATGTGACACCTTCCTCAATTGCAGCAACAACTTGGCCAGGAGTCAGTATGACTGCTGAAGGGAACGACTGGTACACTTTTACAATTGCAGAGGCAACAGCTTCAAACTTACTATTCCATGATGGGGCAGGAAATCAGACAGCAGACTTGTCCAGAAATACGGAAGGGTGGTATGATGGCGGATGGATTACTGACCCTAATGCAAGAATGGCGGCTTTATCTGACAATGTTTTGCAAAATGAAAGCATTCAGGTTTGGCCTAATCCAACCAATGGTCAGGTAAAAGTGCAATTGGTACTATCAAAAGAGCAAGCAGTGAATTGGTCCATTATGGATTTGAGTGGAAGGATTGTGAAACAATTCAGTACACAGGTTAGCCAAAATCACCAATGGCAGCTTGACCTTTCTAAAGAGGCTGCAGGAATGTACTTGATACGTTGCCAGTCCGAAACAGGAAGCCAATTTATGAAACTCCTCAAAAAGTAATCTTGAAAATGAAAGGGAGAGTTCTAGGACTCTCCTTCAACTTGTTTATTCACTTCAACTTGTAAAAACCCAATGTTTAGAAAACAATTACTTTTTATTCTCAGCTGCTTTTTAGGGTTGGGAGTCTCATTTGGGCAGTCATCCAGTGATGGACGTGTACTGCTGCAAGGATTTTATTGGGAGGCGCATGATGCTCGTCCGGAAGGGTGGTACAATTATGTAAGCAGTCTGGCGCCACAGATTGCAGATGCCGGAATTGATATGATTTGGCTGCCACCTCCAAGTGATGCGGGTTCGGATGAAGGTTATTTGCCTCGCCAGTTGAATAACCTCTCCAATAGCTACGGAACGGAAACAGAGCACCGTGCTATGCTCCAAAATCTCAATAACAATGGAATAGAACCTATTGCGGATATTGTAATCAATCACCGGGTAGGCTCTACCAACTGGTTGGACTTTACCAATCCGACATGGGAAAGCTGGACGATTGCTTCCAATGATGAGGTGTGGTCACAGGCGGCTTATCAGAGTTTACCTCGAGGAAATAATGACACAGGTACTGCTTATGAGGCAGCAAGGGATATAGACCACTCCAATACATTTGTCCAGAGTGAGATTATCACTTGGTTGAATTACCTGAAAGCGGCAGGGTATAAAGGCTGGCGTTATGACTTTGTACATGGCTTTGGAGCTGGTTACATCAGTCAGTACAATGGGGGTGCGCAACCTACTTTCTCAGTAGGGGAAGATTGGCAAAGCAAGCAGGAAATTCAAAACTGGATTGATGGTACAAACCAGACATCTACAGCCTTTGACTTTCCTACCTATTATACCTTAAAAAGTGCCATCAAGGATAACAACTATAGCTATCTGGCTTTTTACAACAGCAGTACTGGGAAGAATGAAGCATCAGGATTGATCGGTTGGTCACCTTCAAAATCAGTAACTTTTGCAGAGAACCATGATACACCTCGTTACGATGCTGGCAATAATGTCCTGAATAGCGGAAATGTTGGATTGGCTTATGCCTATTTGCTGACACATCCAGGTACGCCAACCATCTATTGGGAGCATTATTTTAACTGGGGAGTAAAGGCTGAGATTGATGCGTTGATCAAGGTCAGAAAAGACTTTGGTCTGACCAATACCAGTACACTGGATATCCAGGTATCAGCCAATGATAAGTATGTCGGGTTAATTGACAGTAAAGTGGCTGTAAAAATCGGTTATGGAGACTGGAGTCCTTCGCAGGCTGGCTGGTCAGATGCTACCGACTGGACACTGCAGGCTTCCGGCAACAACTATGCTGTTTGGGGCAAAGGAGATAGTATAGATCCTGACCCTGATCCCGATCCAGAACCGGCTAATGGTTTTACGGTTCACTACAAAGGCTATAGCAACCCGAACATTTATTATTGGGGTGCAAATCCGACAGGTAGTTTGACCAATGCAACTTGGCCGGGAGTCAGTATGACAACAGAGGCTGATGGCTGGTACAAATATACTTTTCCGGAAGGGGTAGCATCCATTAACCTGATATTTAATGATGGTGGAAGTCAGCAGACGGATGACTTGAGCCGAAGCAGTGAAGGCTGGTATACAGATGGACAATGGTATGATCAGAATCCTGATACGCCGGAAGAGGATACAACAGCACCAAGCCTGTCTTTTTCTCCTGCAGAAGGAGATTTTACAAACAGTGTAACAGTCACAATTTCTGCCTCGGATGACCAAACAGCTGCCCCAACGATTTATTATACTACAGATGGCAGTACACCAGATAGCAATTCTCCTTCAGCTCTCGGCAGCGCTACGTTGACGTTATCCGATACGACAGTGGTTATGGCTTATGCAGTAGATGATGCAGGAAATGCTTCAACTGTGTCACAACAAACATACAATGTAACAACCGTTCCTGTTTCTGGAGGCTTTACAGTGTATTTCCAAGGTTACAGTAATCCTAATATCTATTATTGGGGCGCGACCCCAACAGGAAGCTTGACAAATGCAACTTGGCCAGGGGTCAGTATGACTGCTGAAACGGATGGCTGGTACTCATTTACATTCCCTGAAGCAGTGACATCGGCTAACCTGATCTTTAACGATGGGGCAGGGCAACAGTCAGATGACCTAAGCAGAAGCAGTACGGGTTGGTACAAAGATGGACAATGGTATGACTCGAAACCTGAGGAGCCTGCTGGGTTGACTGTGCATTTCAAAAAGCCTTCAGGCTGGTCAGGAGCCATGATTCATTACTGGAATGTGATACCTTCCTCAATTGCAGCTACGACTTGGCCAGGCGTAAGTATGACTTCTGAAGGAAATGACTGGTATAAATACACCATTACGGATGCTACAGCTTCCTCTTTGCTTTTCCATGATGGGGCGGGAAATCAGACAACAGATTTGAGCAGAAGCTCGGAAGGGTGGTATGAGAACGGCAGCTGGAGTAATTCAAGTGCTCGATTGGCAATGTCAGAAACCATAACAGAAGGTGGTTTGAAAGTTTGGCCAAATCCATCGAGCGGAGCATTCGCACTACAGCTGAACCTTCAGGCAACTCAAAAGGTAGGCTGGTCCGTGATCGATCTTGCAGGAAGAGTAATCTTGCAGCAGGAAATCTTACAGATAGAGAGAGGTCTGCATCAATGGCAATTGGATCTTACAAGGGAGCCTACAGGATTGTATATTATTCGATATCAATTAGATGATCAAGTGAATTTTATTAAAATGATTAAGGATAGGTAAAAGGCTTTTAATTATTGTAGAAAATGAGAACCCCTTGAATAGTTTTAACTTTCCAAGGGGTTTTTACTTTTCAATTTTTCTGATTGAAAATGGTATGCAGTTTTAACTTATCCTATTTTAATTCATTATCGAATCTACCTGAAAAAGGGGAAGGAAAAACATTGTGGTTTGAATAGGTTACTTCCGTTTAATTTTTGTTTTATCCTTATCCCAATAGCAATGCATAAACTCAAATTTTTTAGAAATGGTCTTCCTATCATTTTGTTATTTTTTTCTTTAAATATTTACGCCCAACAACTGAGGGTATTGGTTATAAAGGCTCACCCTGATGAGGCTGAAGAATATGCCGGTGGAACGGCAGCCTTGTTAAAGGAAGCTGGCCATGCCGTGAAGTTTCTTTCGCTGACGAATGGAGATGTAGGACATTGGACTATGACTAAGGAAGCTATTGCCAAGCGAAGAAAAGCTGAGGCATTAGAAGCTGGAAAAAGGCTGGGAGGCGTTGAATACGAGATTTTGAATTATCATGATGGTGAGTTGGAAAGTACTGTGGAAGTCCGCAAGGAAATCGTGAGGGTGATCAGGGAATGGAATGTGGATCTGATTATCTCATTCAAGCCGATGTTTGGCGGCGGACATCCTGATAACATGGCAGCAGCACGAGCTTTGCAAGAAGGGGCAGGCTTGTCTATGGCCCCCTTGTTTATGCCAGAAATTCCTGCCTTGAAAAAGAAGCCGGTTTTTTTGTTTATGAGAGATTACTACAGCAAATCATTTCCGCATAAGCCAGACTTTGTGATTCCAATCGATCGGACTATTGAAAAAAAGCTGGCATCCTTTGATGCCCATGCTTCTCAATTTTATGAGTTTGCACCATACCAGCGAGGATTGTTGGATGAGGTACCCGAAGGTTGGACAGAAAAGAAGGTATTCCTGCATAAGTATTGGGGAGAGTTCAGTGCTGTCAGTGGTGAAATGAAAAGCTGGTTGGAGAACAGGTTTGGGAAAGAGCAGGCTGCAACTTTCCAATATGCAGAGGAATTTGAGTATGCACCTTTCAGCAGAAAGATGACGGAAGAGGAGGTGATAAGCTTTTTTCCTGTCCTAAGGGTGAAAAACAACAATTAGCAACAAGAGAAAAATATCCGGTAAGTGAGTGATACACTTACCGGATTAGTACTATGACTTCTTCACATACTTGGTCAAAATAACAATATGTTGTCCATTAACACGTCCTTCAATCTGTTCCGGATTGTCATATACCAGTGAAATATTTCTGACAGCCGTTCCTCTTTTGGCTGTAAAGTTGGCTCCTTTTACATTCAAGTCTTTAATCAGGACAACAGAGTCTCCTGCATTCAGCACAGCACCGTTACTGTCTAAATGTTTAATACTGTCTTCACTCTGGCTTTCAGTTGCACCAGCTTTTGCCCAAGCCATGGTCTCATCATCAAGGTAAAGCATGTCCAGTAGGTCTTGTGGCCAGCCTTCGGACTTTAACCTGTCAAGCATTCTCCAAGCCATTACCTGTACAGCAGGTACCGTACTCCACATGCTGTCATTCAGGCATCGCCAATGGTTGGCATCTACCTTTTCTGGATTTTCGATTTGTTCATGACAAGTGCTACACACCAGAATACTTTGATCGGCGCTTCCATCAGAGGTTGGCGGTACTTCGTAAACCTGAAGGTTGTCTGTAGCTGCACACAACTCACATTTTGATTCGCTACGTTCCTGTAATTCCTTTTCTGTACTCATTTTATCTTGATTTAGAGTTGATTCACTGATAGCTATTCTAATGCTGAAGCCATTGGAATGGGAAAAAAGTTCCTTTATTCTGACGTGGTATTCAATTGAAAGCTAAAGCAGGAATTAGAAATTAATTCGCACAAAGATACATTCCTCCATAAAATTTTCAGCATTTCAATCCTTCGAAAAGTACTTTACGGATTAAAGGTTGATGGGGTGGAAACCTTAGGGTAAGGGTAAATAAAAGTAAGATATTTGCTTTAAATTAGATTAAAGTACAAACATTCAGTTGTGGTTTTGATTTTATATTGAAATGCGTTTTTTAAATACAACCCAAATATCCTATGAAGAAGTACCTATCATTATCTGTAACGATTATTGGTTTGCTGATACTTACAGCTGCATTTGTAAATAAGCCTTTACAAAAATTATCAGTACCTCCTACCGATTCAAAGCTGTGCCATAGCATAGATGATCCGATTATGGCATTTGCTTCATTTGCTAATAACAAGGAATTTAGGGATGCTCATGCCTTGCCAAGACCTTTTAAGCCAAGAGCCAAACAACTGAAAGGTAAGATGGTGGATTTCAAGACACCTGGTGCCGAAAAGGGACATGCGTATCTAGTAAAGGCTCCTAAGAAATCAAACCAATACTTATTTATGTTCCACGAATGGTGGGGACTGAATGAGTATGTTAAGGATGAAGCTGCTTTTTGGGCAGAGCAGTTGGGGGATGTCAATGTACTGGCTATTGACCTTTATGATGGAAAGGTAGCTACTACCCGTGAGGATGCAGGCAAATTGATGCAGGGTGTTGATAGCGATCGGGCAGAAGATATTATAAAAGGAGCTATCAGTTATGCAGGGCAGGGAGCTAAGTTAGCTTCCATCGGTTGGTGTTTTGGTGGTGGCTGGTCATTGCAGTCAGCTATTATTGCCCGTCATAGTATGGAAGCATGTGTTATGTATTATGGCATGCCGATACAAGACGAGGAACTCCTTGAGACTAAGTTGGAAACAAATGTATTGGGTATTTTTGCCAAGCAAGACCGTTGGATTACCCCTGAGGTTGTAAAAGAGTTTGAGGAGAATATGAAGAAAGCAGGAAAAGAACTGACAGTAGCCATGTATGATGCCGATCATGCCTTTGCCAATCCAAGTAGTCCTAAGTATGATGAGGAAGCTGCTAAAGATGCAAGAGAAAAAGTACGACGCTATTTGGAGTTGGTTTTTTAAGACGTTCATTTAGTGTTGACTACAAAAAAAGTCCTTTGGAACACATCTTCCAAAGGACTTTTTTAATATCTAAATATAGCTTACAGCGGAGTATCCTACCAGTCTGGCTTGTCTCCTGAAAGCGGCTTTTTAGAGCGTTTTTGCTGTTGCTGGAAGTACTGAACCTCATTGTTCTTAAGTGCTTCCAAGATCATCTTAGCTTGCTGCTCAGACATCTTGATATCCTGCATGCGTTGCTGTTTCATCTGCTGTTCCTTGGCTTTTTCTTCAGCTTCTTTATCAGCTTCGCTTTGCTGTTCCTGTTGTTTTTGCTCTTCCTCTTTCTGCTCGCCTTCTTTATTTTGTTGCTGTTGTTCTTGCTCTTGTTGCTCCTTGTTTTCTTTTTCTCCCTCTTTGTCTTCTCCTTCTTTATTCTCGTTCTGCTTATCTTTATTCTGCTGCTGGTCTTTATTTTCCTTATTCTCCTCGTTCTCCTTATTCTCTTGTTCCTGCTGCTTTTGTTGCTCTTCCTGCTGTTGCTTAAGCTGTTTCACTAGCTCGTAATTATAACGGGCTTCCTGATTTTGAGGATTAGCTTTCAGTGCAGCTTTCAGAAACTCAAGAGACTGATCATATTTCTTTTCGTCAGCCATCATGACACCTAATTGCTGATTAGCCACCGAGGCAATCTCTTTTTCTTCGTTGAGTTGCAGGTTGGCATATGCGTTAGATGCTTCTTCTTTCTTTCCCGAACGGTAATAGGAATGAGCCAAGTTCAGTTGAATACCCGCATCATCTACCTTGAGTGTATCCTTGAGGTAACGGTAGTAGGAAGCTGCTTGATCGTACTCGCCTTGTTCAAAAGCTTCTTGGGCTTTCTCCTTGTACTCATTGGCTTTGGCAATCTTCGTGACATCAGAAAGATCTGTGAAAGTGCTTAATACAATTAATAGTACAGCGATAATCTTCATAAACTAGATTGGCTTTTATTTAAAAGAAGTCAGGTATTACAATGTTGTTAACAAATTTCTTTAGTCGGTCAAAATACAAAGTGAAGGTGGCGCATAGAGGTATTTTAACAAATTTAACGGGTCTGTACATTGCTAAGAATCTTGAAAGAAGAGGAGGGAAGTGGCCGCATTTAATTGTAATAAAGTGGCAGGGCTAACAATTTAGAAGATCGGCAGTTATAGAGTTTATAGAAGCCGAAGCACTGAATCAAGATTAGTCAGGCTTTCTATTTGCTTTTTTGGCAAACTCATGAAGAGTACATTCTTTTGCATCTTTATTAGCGTTGAAACATTGCTTACTAATAGAGATCACAAATAGCGATCAGATTTTATAGAATTGGATAATGAAAAAGTTGAAGATTGATATTGTCTCAGATGTAGTGTGTCCCTGGTGTTACATCGGTAACGGAAGGTTGGAAAAAGCACTGTCGGAGACATCTGGAATAGACGCAGAGATTAGCTGGCATCCATTTCAGCTTCATCCGGATGTTACGGAAGGAAGTGCTATTTCACTGCCAGAATATCTTGGCAAGAAGTACGGGCAAGATCCCAAGCCAATGATACAACAGGTACAGAACATCGCCAAGTCAGAAGGATTGGAGATGGAAATGGAGAAAGTGCAAGGCGTACCAAATACTGTTCAGGCGCATACACTGATGCACTTTGCAAGAGAGGAAGGCAAGGATAAGGAGCTTTCACTTGAACTGTTCAAGGCGTATTTTGCAGAGTCTCAAGATATGGAAGACAAAGCTACCCTTATGGAATTGGGGAAAAAAGTAGGGCTTTCAGCTGAGGCACTGACAAAGTTTGAGACTTCGGAAGAGGGTAAAGCTGAAGTTTTGAAGGAAGAAAGCAACTACCGTATGATGGGGGTAAATGCTGTTCCTACTTTTATTATCAATGACAAATACATGATTCAAGGAGCACAACCTGTAGAGGTATGGAAACAGGCTTTTGAACAGGTAGAAGGCTTACAGACTGGTAGTGATGCAGTTTGTGGACCTGATAGTTGTGATTTCTAAAAAATAGTATTTCATGCAAAAATAGCTGACAGGAATTGTATTCTGTCAGCTATTTTTTTGTCCATCTGTTGTGTAGCGTTTCATATATACCCTCATAAAAATAGTATGAGCCATTTTACGGGCACGCTCTTTGGCTAAAGTAGCTTTTTCTCCCTCAAACAGTTCATCCACTGTAGAAAACCAATGTTCCATCCAATAGCCAAAATGCTTCTGTTCCAGGTTTTCTGTATCATCTACCTCCATATGCGTCTGGATAGGGTTGCCCTTGTACTTCTGAACGAAAAGCAGGTTGGTCTCCCAGAAATCATACATGATAGGCAAGTGTTTTTGCCAATCCACTTGCGCAACATCATCAAACAGATATCCGATGCGTTGATCATCCCTTACTTTTTGGTAAAAAGTATTGACAAGTAGCTGAATATCATCCCTATTGGTAATGTCCTTTTTCATACAGCAAAGATACATGAGTAAGCACAAAAAAAGCTGACAGAAATTACTTTTCTATCAGCTTTAGACAAGGGACAGTGATTTCAGCAAATTCTTTCATTATACTTTAACCCCTGTCCTTGATTTCAAATGCTTCCTATGATAGTGGTTTTGCTTTTTTGTGTATGTAGCGTAGTGTTGATAAGGTGCTTTGATTTGCAAGGATAAGGGTGGGGAAAAGTTCGCTTATCTTTGGTGTGGAGGGATGTTGTAGTAGAATCGCTCCCGAATGATCTTGTCTCCTCTCCAGTGTTGTATGGCAACTTCTTCCATTTTCATTCGACCTCCGTTCTTGAAAGTAACGTCAGTCCAACTTTCGACCATAGTGACCCCTTTTTCTTCATTGGAGGTAATGTCATGTGCTCCACCACCATGAAACTCCTTTACCATGTTCTGCCATTCCTGAATAGCTTCCCGCTGTTCGTTTTTTCCATTTCGGGTAGTGCCGTCGGCTTCCATGATTACCACCTCGTCATCATAGAACCTTTCAAATGCTTCCATCAATTTGCCTTCTTCCATCATCTGATAGAGCATTTTCGCTTTTAGTAAGAAACTCATAGTGTTGTAGGGTTTTTGGTAATACAACAGAGTTAATAACTAAAAGCTACATTTTCAAGAGAAAAAAGGCGATAAAAATTAAGGTACAACCCATTAACTGAATTGTACCTTAATTACTTATGAAGTGGGGTCAGGCTATTCTTTTACCTTCTCTACTTTTTTCTGAATGAAAATCACTTTATCATTTTTTGACCCGCCATCTGCTTGTCTCATTTCTTCTTGAGTGTAGGTCAACTCTTTTGATACTGTACGTCCATCTTCCAGCAAAGCAGTGGCATTGATGGTTCTTAGCTCATTTTTAACATTGATTTCAATGTTCTTGATTTGTTCCACCTTGGAACCGTACTCTTCTTCAATAGCAGCCGTAATCTTATTGTCGAATTCAGACGTATGGTTGTTGCCATCTGATACAAATACCTTCACTTTGCCATCATTTACCTGAACAATGTCCTCATCTTCACTAATGATCGTTTTGCCATCACCATGTTTTATGATATGAATACGTTCTACCTTTTTACCATCTTCCGTATCCAGAGACGAATTCCAAACTACTCCATCATTTCCTAATGAGTCTACTTGCTCAGCAAAAGCAAGCATTTTTTCTTTGGTCATAGTTTTAGAGAAGTCATGCTCTTCGCCATTTTCAAGTAGCATCTTGCCGTTAATAGTCAGGTTGCCATCTTCAAACTCCACATCCATATCAAGGATTTTCTCGACTTTTGAACCATACTCCTCAGCCAAGTCTCCCAATAAGTTTTTCTCATTGAAGAAGTAAACCATTTTATGGTCATCTCCATCTTTCAGCTCCGTAAAAGCCATGCGCATGTTTTCGGTTCCTTTTTGCTGTTCAGGAGTTAGTTCTTCTTGGTTACAACCTGCCATTACGGCTACAGCGAGCATCATTGAGAATAGTTTTGCTTTCATCTTAATCTTGGTTTTGAATTGAATAACTAATATTTCAGACATAAGACCTGTCAATGAGTTTAGAGCCTATGTTTAAAGTCCATGTTCCAAATGTAAGTAGTTGTTAATTCCCTTTGAGTTAAGGTGTGGTTAAACAAGGTTAAGCAAGGTTAAGATGGATGTTTTGTAGTGTCTATTTGGCTGGCAGTGATTAGATTTGGTACTGCGGAACTGATTAAATATATGCGACAGATACGGAGATGAAAAAGAAGATAACCTTGCTGATGATACTGATGAGCATTGCCTTATTGGGGATTTTAGGCTTTCAGTCTTATTGGCTTTACAGCAGTTTTCTGGAAGAGCAGCAACGTCTCTATGAAGAAGTAGGTTTGGCTGTCCGCAATGCCGGTGAAAAGTCAGCAGGAGAATCAGTACTTACATTTTTTAAGTCACAGGAAGGGAACAAGGAACTGTTGATCAAACCATACCTGATGGAGAAAGAGGAAGACCTGACTATGAAGCTAGATGAGCAATTCTTTGAAGATACCGTGCAGCAAGAAACGAAGGTGTGGGTCTTTAATGGTAACAAAAAGGTACATGTAGGT